>SIHH01000254.1 GCA_004299065.1 Phormidium sp. SL48-SHIP
CAGGTCGTTCAGTTTGCTTAACTCAAAAGATGTTGACGAACCGCTAACACCAGATTATCAGTCCAATGATGGACTAACTCAGACGTGGCGGCTTCCACCATGACGCGAATCACGGGTTCCGTTCCCGAGGCCCGAACCAAGACACGGCCTTGATCTCCCATGGCGGTTTCAGCGGTGGCGATCGCCTGCTGAAGCGGATCACACTGTTGCCAGTTTAACCGCAACTCCCGATCCTCGACGCGCACATTCTGCAACACCTGGGGATAGGTTTGGAAACTCTCGTTGACTAATTCCGATAAACCGCTTCCACTGCGTTTGACTAACGCCGCCAAATGCAACGCCGTCAACAAGCCATCACCGCTAACACCGTAATGACTACAAATGACATGGCCCGACTGTTCGCCGCCGAGAGTCGATCCCGTTCGTTGCATCTCCGCGTGAACATATTGATCGCCAACGGAGGTTCGCAGTAGTTGGCCTCCTTGGGCTTCCCAGGCCCGTTCAAAGCCTAAATTAGCCATCACCGTCGAGACAATCAGATTATCGGGGAGTTGTCCCGTTTGCCGCAAGGCCTGACCCCAGAGATAGAGGATATAATCGCCGTCAATGGCCCGTCCTTGGCCGTCAACCGCTAAGACGCGATCGGCATCGCCATCAAAGGCAAATCCTAAACAGGCATTATGGCTTAATACCGCCGCCCGTAGGGGATCGAGATGGGTTGAACCACAGTTGACGTTGATACGATCGCCGTCGGGGCGATCATGTAAACAAATCACCTCAGCCCCCAAGGCGGCGAAAGCTTGCGGGGCGACGTGACTGGCGGCCCCCCAGGCTAAGTCTAAGACGACTTTCATTCCCTGTAAATCCAGTCCCAGGGGAGTTTGAACGGCGTTGAGATAGTCTCTAACTAACTCGGGGCGATGGTAATGACGACCCCAACTGGCGTTACTCTCGCTGAGGGTGAGTTGGCCGCGAATCCCGGCTTCGATGCGTTGTTGAATGTCTGAGGGAAGTTTGGCCCCGGTTGGCCCGAAGAATTTAATCCCATTATCAGCCGGGGGGTTATGGCTAGCCGAAATCATCACCCCACCAATGGCCTCGGAAGTGGCGGCCAGATAGGCGACGCAGGGGGTGGGACATAATCCCAGGTCCCAAACCTCTAACCCGGCGGCGGTGAGTCCCGCTGACAGGGCCATGGCTAACATACTACTGGAGTTGCGGGAATCTTGCCCCAGGGCGATCGCACCCCCTCCCTGACAGTCTTTGAACACCTGGCCAGCCCAGAAGCCCACTTGCAAGGCCAGGGGGGCGTTGAGAAGGTCTCCCACATGACCGCGAATCCCATCGGTTCCAAATAGCTTCGAGGGGGGTAGGTTCAGGGGAGACGTTGCAAAGGGGGATATCTCCGCCAAGGAGGTTGAGGGTTGGCGAACTAAAGGCGACATAACCATATTTCCGAATCACTCCACACAAATCACACTCACAGGTTGATGCGTCCCCAAGTTTGCGGGTAAGGTTCAACCGCCCAAAGACCCGAGATACGCTCGACCTGACATACACCTGGAGGATACCATGTCCGGCCGTGAACAATTGTGTCTTAGGGGTTGCCAGAACAAGACAGTTGATGCAAGATGCCGCAACTGAGTTGTCCTGTTTTTTCCCAGCTAAAGTGGTGAACGCGATCGCGGCCCCGTTGTTGAAGATGCGATCGCACATCATCTTGTTTCGCTAGGATGGCCATCCCATCGGTTAATTGTTGTAAATCGTAAGGATCGACGAGTAGGGCCGCGTCTGCGGTGACTTCGGGAATGGAGGCGACGTTTGAGGCCAGGACGGGACAACCGCAGGCCATGGCTTCTAGAATGGGTAAGCCGAAACCTTCCCAGAGGGAGGGAAAGACGAGGGCTAAGGCTTGGTTGAGGAGAATGGGTAAGTCGTTGGCGTTGATGTAATCGAGGAATTTGACGCGATCGCCTAACTGCAACTCTTGCACCTGTTGCTGTAGGTTGGGGGTGTAACGGCGGTCAAAGGACCCGCCAATCCAAAATTCACAGTCGAGGGAGGGGGGAAGTTGGGCGAAGGCGGCGATGGCCCGTTGCAGGTTTTTGTAGGGATCATGTCGGCCCAAATAGAGGAAGTAATTGCGACGGGGAAGGTTGAGATGGCGATAGCGATGGCGATCGTAAGCCAGGGGGGTGACGGTGATTTTGGCGGCGGGAACGCCGTAAAAGGCCATCGCATCGTCGGCGGTGGATTGGGAGATACAGAGGAGATGTTGGGCCTGGTGTAAGACTTGGGGAACGTAGAGGCGATGATAGAGGGTCATGGGGGAGGCCGGTTTGGGAAAACGCAGGGGAATGGCATCATAGACGGTGACGACATAGCGGCCAGTCCAGCCGAGGGGGGCTTCGGGAAGGGGTGAGAAGAGAAGATCGCCGTCGAAGTCTCGATAGAGTCGCGGTAGGGCGAATTGGGTCCAGAGGAGACGTTTGAGATGCCCGATTAAGCCTTGTTCTGGGGTGAGTCCTCTGGGGATGGGATGATGGCGAAATCCCAGTTTGGGTTGAGGGGTGAGGAGGATGGGATCGAGCGATCGCAACTGAGGAATCAGATTCAGGGCGTAGGTACTGATTCCGGTGGGCTTCTCCATTAAAAAGGCGAGGTTAATCAGTACCATTGGCTCGATTTGGGGGTAGGTAATGGTCGAGGATGTTGAGGATGCGATCGCCCATTGGGTGAGCGCGAAATGATTGTACCTGGTGTTGTCCTCGTTGTCGTAATTGTTGTCGCAATTGAGGATTATTCACCAGTTGCACAATTCCCTGGGCGATGTCGTCGATGTCATAGGGATTCACATAGAACGCCGCCTCGCCGCAGACTTCGGGAATGGCGGTTTGATTGCTGGCTAATACGGGACAACCACAGGCCATGGCTTCGAGGGGCGGAATCCCGAATCCCTCGTAGAGAGAGGGAAAGGCGAAGGCGATCGCCCGGCGATATAAGTCGGCTAAGGCGTCATCGGGGACAAATCCCAGGAATTTGACTCGTTCGTGACAGCCGAGTTGTTTGGGGTAGTCTAAGAGGGGGCGATCGCATTTATTGAGGTTTCCCACAATTCGCAATTCTAGATTGGGACAATTGGCTCGGCTAAAGGCTTCAATGAGGCGACGTAGGTTCTTGTAGGGTCGCGTTTCTCCGACACATAAAATAAAGGGAGTTTTAGGAGAGAAAATGGAATCTTTTAGGTCATCAGAATTGAGGTTAAAAATATCCTCTCGATAGCCTTGATAGACGACATGAATTGGGGTATTGTGGCAATCATAATGGTCTAAAATCTCTTGTTTGGTGTAGTTTGACGTGGTAATAATGGCATCAGAAGCGCGAATGAGTTGCGGCAAAATAAATTGAAAATAGTATTTAATGCGAGGATATACATCAGGAAAGCGAATCGGCAAAATATCATGAATAGTGATAATTTGTGGGCAAATAGGAACTAACATTCCTTCAAATACAGGAGAATAAAATAATCGGTGTTTTCGCTTTAAAATTGATAAAGGCAAACCAATTTGATGCCAAAGTAAGCGCCTTAGATTATTTTTGAAATCATTACGATAGAGGGTTGGAGGACGGAGAACTTGAAACTGAGAAGCATTCGTCCCGACTCGGGTTGAATCGGTGGTATAAAAACAGAAGCGATCGCCGTCGCGGTAGTCGTCTAACAACTCTCCGATATAGCGATTTAAGCCATCGGAACGACTCCAGTGAAAACTACTAGCATCAAACGCAATCTCTCCCATTTCATCAATCCTCCGTCTAGGAACGCCCAAACTTACAAGAAACGTTCACATAACTCTCGAAATACCTGACCGCGAACCTCAAAATTAGGAAACTGGTCAAAACTGGCACAAGCCGGAGATAACAAGACCGTTTTCGCCTGATATTTCTGGGCCAACTCTCGCGAAACGTCCACCGCTGCCTCTAAAGTTTCGACAATTTTATAGTCAGAATAGCCGACTTCATCTAGCATCTGGGCGAAGGATTCCGCTGCATCGCCAATTAGCAAAACAAAGGCCGCTTGGCGTTGAATCGCCTCTAGCCAGGTGGTTGCATCGCCGTCTTTGGGATCGCCTCCTGCAATGAGAATGACGGGATTACGAACGGAGGTTAACCCCACGAGGGCGGCATCATAGTTGGTGGCTTTACTATCATTGATAAAGCGAATATCTTGCCAAGTGCCGATGACTTCTAGGCGGTGGGGAACGCCGCGAAATTGGGAAATGGCTTGGGCGATCGCCTCGGGTTCAATGCCCGCCAATCGGGCCGCCGCTACAGCCAGCAAGAGATTTTGTTGGTTATGACGGCCGGGCATTTGTAAGGCTTGAATGGAGACAATTTTCGCCCCATCGACGACGACCCAATCTCCATCAATGGCGGCGAAGGGGCTTAAACTGGGGTCATTCTCGATGCTGGTCCAATGGGCGTTAGGCCAGTGATCTCGATGGTTTCGTAAATAGGGGTCATCGCCGTTAAAAATTTGCAAGTCTGAGGATTGCAGGAGTTTGGCTTTGATGTGGTAGTAATTGTCCAGGGTTTTGTGGCGGTTGAGATGGTCTGGGGTGAAGGTGGTCCAAATCCCAATTCGAGGGGTGAGGGTACTGGATGACTCGATTTGATAGCTACTGATTTCGGCGACCACCCAATCTAAAGGGGTGTCTTGCTGGGTGGCGGTTAGGGCCAGTTCACAGGCGGCATTGCCGATGTTGCCACAGGCGGGGGCCTTGAGTCCAGCCCCACCGAAGATGGCGGCGGCTAGGGCGGTGGTGGTGGTTTTACCGTTGGTTCCGGTGATTCCTAACCAGGGACAGGTTTGCAGATGTCGCCAGGCGAGTTCCATTTCGCCAATGGTTTCGATTCCTAGGCTTCGGGCCTGTTGGAGGTTGGGCAAATCCCAGGGAACGCCGGGGCTGATGACTAATAGGTCCAGATGTTGGGCGGTTTCGGGGTCGAAGACATGGCCTAGGGAGACGGGGATGTTATCTTGGGCGAGAAGTTGTTGTTGGTGGTGGAGGGAGTCGCTGCTGCCGCGATCGCTGACGGTAACTTGCCAACCGTTGTGCTTCAGCAACCGGGCCGCCGCCAGTCCCGATTTTCCTAATCCGATAATGTGAGCGGTTGACATACAGGTTCCCTCCCTGACGGAAATTCATCTAATCTTGCCATATTTCCGAGGATGGGGAACAAGGAATCGTTAGACTGGGGGGGGCTGAGTGATGGTCGGCCTATCTATATATATATGGATGGGGTTAGGGGTCTGAATCTGTTAAGGAATGTTGCGATTTGCGCGAGAGGGTAGTTGTATGAGTGAGGGAGTGGTGAAAATGGGCGGTATGGCTGATGGGGGCTGGGTTTCGGGCGTTTTGCGGTTTGGGGGGTCTCGCGCAAATTCTGTAATGCTGATGGGTTGGGCGTTTTGGGGTTTTTGGGTTGGGGCTGGGGTTGTGCGTTTGGGGCGATCGGTGTTATTGTTGGGGGGTCTCGCGCAAATGGACCTTGAAAACTGCATAGTGTCAGGGTTCCAGATGG
>SIHH01000255.1 GCA_004299065.1 Phormidium sp. SL48-SHIP
GTAGGGGTGGGTTATGCCCCTACAGCAACGGATGTAATCTGCCATAAATTCTCCTGATCACCCTAAACCCAGAAGACCCAAACTCATTGAGTTTCGGGAACTTCATCAAGTTTTGTTGTTAAGGAACTCGACGGCCACTCCCAAGAGCATTTCCTAAGTTGGTGAGAGCTTCTCCGTAGCCGGGATCGATCGCGATCGCCTGTCGCCAAGCCGCCACAGCCCGGTCCACATAACCCATCGCAAACAACAACTCACCCAAACCGTTATAAATCTCAGGGGAATTCGGCTCTAAGGCCAAGGCGGCTTGGTAGGAAACATTAGCCCGTTCATACTGTTGTCGTTGGGCGAGTAAGTCCCCCATGCGAGCATGAGCTAAACCAAAATTAGGGTCGGCATTGAGGGCATTTTGAAAGGCACGAATGGCCTCGGGAAACTTAAACTCACGAGTCGCATAAACATTACCCACCCCAAAATAGGCTCGGGCCAACTCCCGCGACGAGGGGCGAGACTGGGCCTGATATAAGTCAATGGCCCGTAAAAACATCTCCAGAGCCTCCCGTTCCTGACCCAGAGCTAAATAGGCATCTCCTAAACTGCGAAAAGCATCGGCTGAGTCAGGATTGAGGGCGATCGCCTCCTCCAACAACGGCAACGCTCCCGCCGCATCCCCCGTCTCTAGTCGGGCAAACCCTTGATAATATCTGACCCGAGCATTATCGCCAGTGCGTTCACCCGCCTGTTCCAGAAAAACTAACGCTTCCCGAGTCCGTCCTAAACGCATTAGCGTCTCCCCCATGGCTCCATAAGCCCCCTCAAACTCGGGATCGAGGTCAAGAGTCCGTTGTAGGGGAACCAACGCCTCCTCGGGGCGATTAAGGCGGAGTAGCGTTTCAGCAAGGGCATAATGACCGGGGGCGAATTGAGGCGCGGCGGTGACGGACTGTTGAAAACGGCTCAACGCCTCGGGTAAGCGTCCCTGACGCGAGCGAATCAGACCGATATTGTAATACGCCGCCCCTAACCCCGGCTGGAGGGCGATCGCCCGCTCATACACCTCAATGGCCGCCTCTAGCCGCCCCAAAGACCGATAGGCCACCCCTAAATTATTCAACGCCTCAGCATAGCGGGGGCGCAACTCCAACGCCCGCTCATAAGCCTCAATGGCTTCAGCTGCCTCACCTTGGCCCTGTAACGCTCGTCCTAGATTATTCCAAGCCTCATGATCAGCCCCGTCAAACTCCACCACCTCCCGGAATGCGGCTTCGGCCTGGTCAAAGCGATTCTCATTGAGAAAACGCAACCCTTCTTGAAAGACAAACCCCGTGCTGCCAAAGGCTTGAGCCAGTCGAGGCGGTGGGGTGGCCGTAGCCTCAACCTTAAGGACCCCACAAACCCCTAACGCGACCATGACTCCAACGGCAAACCGTGACAGTCCTGTGTGATTCATCATTGCCTCTTCCCCTAGTGCCTAATCCCGGCCATGGCCGAGGGTCAACCCTGCTCTCGAAGTATACCTCGACCTCCCGTGACGGTCTCAGGTCAAGAAATGCTCATTAACCATCCCCACCCAGCGTAACGACAAACGCCATAATTCCCATGATTAGAGAACCTCACCGGCTCAGTCCCCAGCGGCGATCGCCCCGAGACGACTGGCACAAGCGTTTGCATCCCTGGCCAACTTTGTAATACGCTAGAGATACCTTAGCCTTGGGCCAGCTCTGCCTAAAGTCCCGTTCTAGACCCGCCTCAAGACGACGGCTATCCTACCTATTCTGTTTCGGCTCTCCTCACTGTCGCCATCGATTCTGAGAGATAGATTATATTAATGAGGTATACAAAAGTTCATAATTGCTGCCATCGGGTTTCAGCCCCTGAACTGACATCCAGAAAACTGACATCCAGAAACCGGCATTCTACGGCCCAACCCTTTAACCTAAAGATACGGTTGTCCTTCCCCCTGCCCCTTATACATCGATTTGACACAAAAGCTCATGTTTGAACATTTTACAGACAAAGCCATCCGAGTCGTCATGTTGGCTCAAGAAGAAGCCCGCCGGCTCAAACACAACATGGTGGGGACTGAGCAGATTTTGCTAGGTCTCGTTGGTGAGGGAAGCAGTATCGCCGCCAATGTCCTGAGTAAGTTTAGCGTCACCCGTGACGGTGCGCGCCGAGAAGTTGAACAACTCATTGGTCGCGGTTCCGGCTTCACATCCGCCGAAATCCCCTTCACCCCGAAAGCTAAACGGGTGTTTGAATATGCCGTCGAAGAAGCTCGGCAACTCGGTCATAACTATATCGCCCCCGAACATATCCTGTTAGGGCTAACTCGGGATGAAGAAGGGGTTGCGGCGACGGTGCTGCATAATCTGGGAGTCGATCTCGGAGATATTCGCACTCAGGTGATGAAACAACTCGGAGAAGTGGCCGGCGTTGCACCAGGAGGACAGCCGTCGAGTAAGAGCGGGAAGATGGCCACCCTCGAAGAATTTGGCACCAACTTAACGCAACTGGCCGCCGAAGGAAAACTAGACCCCGTGGTGGGACGCGATCGCGAAACCGAGCGTCTCGTGCAAATCCTGGGCCGCCGCACCAAAAACAATCCCATCCTCGTCGGTGAACCGGGTATCGGTAAAACCGCCATCGCCGAAGGCTTAGCACAACGGATTGTCACCAATGCGGTTCCTGAACTCTTAGAAAACAAACAAGTCATCGCCATTGATATGGGGATGCTCGTGGCCGGAACCCGCTTCCGGGGCGAGTTTGAAGAACGGCTCAAAAATATCATCGAAGAAGTCCGCAGCAACGCCAATGTCGTCCTCGTGATTGATGAAATTCATACCTTGGTGGGTGCAGGCGCTCTAGAAGGGGGTCTCGATGCGGCGAATATCCTCAAACCCGCTCTGGCTCGCGGCGAACTGCAATGTATCGGGGCCACCACCCTCGATGAGTTCCGTAAGCATATCGAGCGAGATGCTGCCCTAGAACGGCGTTTCCAGCCGATTATGGTCGGGGAGCCGACGGTGCAGGAAACCATCGAGATTCTCTTTGGCTTGCGCGATCGCTACGAGCAACATCACCAGCTCACCATCGCCGATGAAGCCTTAGAAGCCGCCGCCGAACTCTCCGATCGCTACATTAACGATCGCTTCCTCCCCGACAAAGCCATCGATCTGATCGATGAAGCCGGATCTCGGGTGCATATTGAGCATTTCAAAGCCTCTCCCGCCTCCCGAGAACTCAAACGGGAACTGGCTCAGGTGATTAAAGACAAAGACAACGCCGTCACCGAACAGGACTTTGAGAAAGCCAGTCAACTGCGCGATCTCGAACTCGAAACCCGCGCCAAAATCGACCAACTCTCCATCGAACGCCAACAAACCCCCCAAGGTGCGCCGATGGTCACCGAAGAAAACATCGCCGAGATTGTCTCAAGCTGGACTGGGGTTCCGGTGACGAAACTCGAAGAGACCGAGTCCGAGAAACTGCTACACCTCGAAGATACCTTGCACCAACGTCTGATTGGTCAAGAAGAGGCCGTTCGCGCTGTATCCCGTGCGGTGCGTCGCGCTCGGGTGGGCCTGAAAAATCCCCATCGTCCCATCGCCAGCTTCATCTTCTCCGGACCGACTGGGGTCGGTAAAACCGAACTCACCAAAGCCTTGGCGGCTTACTTCTTCGGTGCTGAAGAGTCCATGATTCGCCTCGATATGTCCGAGTTTATGGAACGCCATACGGTGTCGAAGCTGATTGGTTCGCCTCCGGGATTTGTCGGGTATGACGAAGGGGGACAACTCACCGAAGCCGTGCGTCGTCGTCCTTATGCGGTGATTCTCTTCGATGAGATTGAGAAGGCTCACCCCGATGTCTTTAACCTGTTGCTGCAAATCCTCGAAGACGGTCGTTTAACCGATTCCAAGGGTCGCGTGGTGGACTTCAAGAACACCTTGCTGATTATGACCTCCAACATCGGCTCTCGCGTCATCGAGAAAGGTGGCGGTGGCCTCGGCTTTGAAATCGCTGGCGATGAAACCGATGCTCAGTACAACCGCATCCGTAACCTCGTGAATGAAGAACTGAAACAGTACTTCCGGCCTGAGTTCCTCAACCGCTTGGATGACATCATCGTCTTTAGCCAACTCAACCGCGAAGAAATCAAGCAAATCGCCGATATCGAGTTGAAACGAGTCTTCGATCGCCTGGTGGAAAAAGACATCCGTCTGCAAGCCACCGAAGCCTTCAAGAACCGTTTGGCTGATGAAGGCTATGACCCCGCCTACGGTGCGCGTCCCCTACGTCGGGCGATTATGCGCCTCCTCGAAGATGTCTTGGCTGAGAAGATGCTCTCAGGTGAAATCCAAGACGGCGATCGCGCCATCATTGACCTCGACGATGATGGACAGGTGATTATCTCCAAGGACAACGTGGAACTGCGTTTCCCGGAATTGGTGTCCACCCAGTAACCGGATTGGGGTAAATTACCCCTTGACATTTGCCTCACAATGTGATAGGTGGCACAACGGCGATGAGTTACGACTCGTCGCCGTTTTCATCACCCTGTTCAGTGTTGGGGGAGTCTGGGGAAACGTCGGGGAGCGTCGCCTCGTTGACAAACTCCGCCGCTTCAGGTTCCGGCGGGCGATCGCTACTCCAGGCCCACCAAACACAGCCACAGGAGCAGTGATAGAACTCTTGCCATTTCCGGGTATAGTCGGCAGTATAGACGGGCGCACGTCGGTTTAGCCAAACTTTCTCGGCTTGACGGCTACTGGCTCCACATTGAGGACAGCGGAAGTCAAAGGCGTGAACCGCCGGTTGGGTCCAGTCGGGAGCAATTGGCGCAAAGGCATCCATAGGAGAGAATAAGCTAAACAGGGAATCCATCCCCCATTGTGGCAAGCTCCCGCTGACCCTGCAATCACGATTCTTGCAACCTCCTATCTCGCAACCTTTCATGAATCCAGCCATCGAGACTCATCGCCTCCTTGATTTAATGCCCGCCTCCGGGCGTATGTTCGCCAAAATTGTCAGTCAACCGAGTTTGTCTAAGGTGATTGACACGCCGTTTCCAGTGCCTTGGAAGCGCGATCGCCTGATTTTGATTAATTTTGACAATTGGCAAGAATTGAGCCAGCCTCAGCGGGATTTATTGCTGTTACGAACCGTCTCTTGGCAGTTGGAGATTCGCTGGTTTAAGCTAGATGTCTATCAAGGACTGGGATTAGCTGGGATTGTGGCCACGGCCGTTGAGGTGGCTCAAGCCGATGCAGTGGGGATAGTCGCAGCGGGAAGTTTGACGGCGATCGCCCTCAATCAGATTTGGCGACAGAACCAATCCACCGCCTCGGAACTGGCCGCCGATGAAGCGGCGATCGCCGTGGCCCAACGTCGCGGCTATGATGAAGTCGAAGCCACTAAAGCCTTAGTCTCGGCCATTAAGGCTGTCGTCGAACTCGAAGGACGACCTGGGTTATCCTTTACAGAGTTAGTTCGCTGTCAAAATTTACGGGCCATGGCCGGCGTCTCAGGCGTCACGGTTCCTGAAAGCCTCCGTCAAGA
>SIHH01000256.1 GCA_004299065.1 Phormidium sp. SL48-SHIP
GGAGCGACTGTAAGACCTCTTCGGAGGCGAGTTGCTGGGAACCGTCAAGAATCACTGAGGCTTCAGCGGGCGTGAGTATGTCAAACTTTTAGGGTCGCCTTCTTCGGGTTAATTGTTGTGTGGGGAGAACGTCAAAGAACGGCTTATTTGGGAGCGTTGAGAGGATGGGGAGTCGGATTCGAGGAAAAATAGGGGAGCGATGAGGGCGAAGAGGATGCCGCCGAAGACGAGAATTTCGCTGAAAGTGAGGAGACGGGAGCGAGGGACAGACATGGGGCGAGTTGGTTAGGGTTTCCAAATGGACTGGATTTGTTGCCACCACTGGCGAGGGGTGTCGCGATCGCGGGTTTGCCAGGTTAACATCGATCGCAGTAAACTCAGCCCTCCCACCCAGAAGCCGGCGACGAGGTGACAAACCAGGGCGAGGGCCATCAGGACCCAGGCCCATAGATGTAGGGTGTACCAGGTGTGGTTTAACTGTCCTTCGGGTAACCAGGCTTCTTTCATCATGCGTCCGGTGATGAGAGCCAGGGTGGCCGCCAAGAGCATCACTGTATTAACCAGGCGATGGAGGGCGTAGCGTCCAGCGGGGCGAGGAAGTTGTTGTAGCCGGCGGAGGGTGTTGGAACCGATTAAGCGGTTTTGCCCTAAATGGAAGCTATACAGGGCAAACAGAGGTAATAGGAGGAGCAATCCCACGCCAAAGGTCCCATGAATGCCGATCAGGTCGGGAATTTTGGGAACGGATAGTTGAATTAACCGTTGGTCGTAGCTGAGATAGACCCAGGCTGAACTCAGCAAGGCCAGGAGAATCACCAGGGCGGTGAGTCCGTGGAGGAGACGCAGAAGTGAGGGCTGGTAGGGGGTTGAGCGAGACATATGATGACATCACGGGGTCTAGTGCCTGATGGGACAAGACCGGAAAAAACACGGCAAGATTCGGATCACGCACAAGACGGACTCGGGAGGAAGATCCTCCCCAAAGGTATCACGATCGCTCCAGCCAAGTCAGGAAAAATAATGGCTTAAAAAACTGTTACTCCATCAAGACACAGGCCAGACACAGGCCAGACACAGGCCAGACACAGGCCAGACACAGGCCAGACACAGGCCAGACAGGGCAAGACCTCGGAATCCAACAAATCATGTTGCCCTCGGGAGGTAGAGCCTCCCCAGGGGCATGACTGGGCTGGAGCCAGGTCACGAGGAATGGAGGAATCGAGGGGTAGGGTGCGTCCCGGCATGGTTTGATGTTGGGCTTCGACGACTCCGTTAAAACTTGCCGGAACGCACCGCTTAGGTTGATTCGCGTCGTCGTGTTCTTCCTACCAGCCTCGTTGCCGGTCTTGATAATAGCGTCGTTGTTGGTCTTCGCGTTGGCGGCGTTGGTTCTCTCGGAAGAGGAATTTGCCGAGACTGGCGCAACATTGTCCGTGATTACGACGGACAAAAAAGGGTAGGGTGAAGCCCACTAAACTGTAGTAGATGAAGGTACGACGGGGATAGTGGGTTGGTGACGAGGAGGAGGGGTCATCCTCGGAGTTCGCCTGAGCGGCTAGGGTTTCGGCGGCATCGGTACAGGCGGCAAAGCGGGTTTTGGATTGGGCGATCGCCGTGAGAAGATCGGTTTCGGTGAGGGCGTTTTTCACATAACAGGAACAGGACTCCCCCCCGTGGAGAAGGCGATGGGCGCAGGAATAGCCCTTATGGGGCGAGAGATAGCGTTGATAGGCTGAAATCAGCAGTATCAGAAGACGACGCAGCCAGGAGTCGATGGCGGTTGAGAGGTCGGCTTGACGGGGAATGGGGACCGGGAAATAGGAGAGATTAAACATCATTGCAGCACAAGGTTGAGGTGATTGAGAAGATGGGCTTAGGTTCCAAATTGGACGCGGACAACGCGGGGAACTTCGGCGAGGACTTGGGCGATGGGAACCAGACGGCCAACGGTGGTGTAGAACCCACTGCCGACGGGGGTGCGGGTGGAGCGTTCGCGAAATTGCTGCCGGTGTTTGAGGAACCAGTCGCGAGTTTCGGGCATGGGCAGTTGATAGAGGGTGCGGGGGGTGATGAAGTAGTAGAAGAGCCAGTCGGCTTCTGTGTAGAGGAAACAGCCGGGGGTTCCCCGTTGTTGGTTGCTGTGGGTTTCGAAGAAGAAGTTACCGGTTTTGTGGTAGCGATCGCCCTTGATTTCGACTTTCAGACAGGCCCCTTCGAGATGCCAGAGCAAGTCGACATCCATTTTTTGGTAGTTTGGGTCATCTTCGACGTTTTCGACGCCTAGGGTTTCGGGAATCCCATTGAGCCAAGCCTCGATATCCCGGCTGGCTTGTCTGGCGATGTTCATCCCGTCGTCCATACTGTACATGGTGGGTTTGACTACTTAGGTTAGAGAACTGGGGCTATTATACAGATTGCCCTGGAGGGAGGGTCTTCCATTTTTTTGAAACATCGTTTGCAGGGAGAGTCATTTCAGGATATTGATTAGATATCTTTTTCAAGTTGTGATGGATGGGGATTGAGGCAATAGCTCGCAGAACAGAAGCGCAAGGCAAGCTGGGGTTGACGACGGTTGACCTAGTGGGGTTGTTGATTTTTCAGTTTTCTGATGCTCCAAATTTTCAGCGCCCTTGTCGGGCACAGCGGATTAATGCAGAAATCGAGGAGGTTGTGAAAACTAGCGATTTGGCGGAGTTTGTGGAGGGAAATGTACGGTTTGCTCAGCCTGACATTTCAGGACAAAATACGCTAATGGTGGTGGTGTATGTGCAGCGTCAAGGAGGAGTGGATTTGTCGATAGAAGAGATTCGCGATCGCCTGACAGGGGCGATTCAGGCTCATATTTTGCGAGAAGATTTTAATGTGACTCCGTTGGTGTCTGTGATGGTGTTAGAAACGCCTGATTTTGGGGGGAATTTGCGGTAGGTTGCACGTTGGGGGGGGTGGGTGAGGATGCACAGATAATGCTTGGCTGGGCATCAATCCCCCGCAGGGACAGGGTTTAAACCGACTGTAAGTTTTATGGAGCAATGTTTTTTGTCGTTTGGTGACCATTTTTTGCGATGAGTTTAAATTCTGCGAGTTGTCGCGATGATGGTTTAAATTTTACGGGTTGTCGTGACTGCTTGTTCGCTGATTTATCTCTCAATAGGAGTAGAGGTAAATTAGGTGAAATTAGTAGAAAAAGGCGAGGATAAATTCCCCAAGCGCATAGTGGCATTCACTCTTAAGATGTGAGGCGACTTATCAGAGGGCGATCGCCGAGTGATTGATACCAGAATAACCTCACCCTTTGGAGGGATGAATTTATCTGGTAAGCGTGATGTCATTGAAGTAGGCAAGATAAAAAGACCTTGTGGTTTTTTTAAACAAAATTAAGTTTTCAAACAGGAGAAAATATGACGACAACCTATGAAAAACGAGCGGTGGGTACGTTCCCCACTCTGATCAAAGCTGAACAGGCATTGCGGGAACTCAAAAATAGTGGCTTCCCCATGGACCATGTCTCTGTCATTGCTAAGGATGAAAATCGTCCGGTCTCGGATGACCTCCATGGCGAGGAAGAGGAAGAAGGCAATAAGGCTGATGAAGGTGCAGCGGTCGGTGCAGCTGGTGGTGGGGCGATCGGAACCGTTACGGGTTTACTCGTTGGTTTGGGTATACTTGCTATTCCTGGTATTGGTCCCATCATGTTAGCTGGTGCAACGGCAACCGCCATTGCCACGACGGCTGGGGGGGCTGCGATCGGTGCAGCAGCGGGTGGCCTCATTGGTGCTTTAGTGGGTCTGGGTATTCCCGAAGAACGCGCTAAAGTTTATAAAGAGCGTGTCGCTCAGGGTGATTACTTAGTGATTGTAGATGGGACTGAAGCGGATATCGCCCGTGCTGATACGATTTTAAACCGGGGTGGTATCGAAGAATGGGGCGTGTATGATTCTCCTCAGAACGATGAGGTCGATAATCACGCTCATGGAATCCGTCGTCATGCTGATGGAGTCCGTCGTCAGGAAGATGAACGTCGTCAGGAAAGGGTCGCAGAAAATCGCACCCCTATGCTTGAACAGGAACTGGCACAGGCACGGATAGGCGAACAGGAACAGGAACTGGCACGGGTTCAGGAACAGAAACTGGCACAGGCACGGGAACAGGAACAGGAACAGGAACTGGCACAGGCACAGGCACGGGAACAGGAACAGGAACAGGAACTGGCACAGGCACGGGCCGGGAAACAGGAACAAGAAGCGGCTCGGAAACAGGAACAGGAACTGGCTCGGGTACGAGCGCGTGAACAGGAACAAGAACTGGCACGGGCACGGGCCGGGGAACAGGAACAGGAACAGGCTCGGAAACAGGAACAGAAACTAGCACAGGCACGGGAACAGGAACAGGAACAAGAACTGGCACAAGCACGGGCAGGTGAACAGGAACAGGCACGGGTACGGGGACAGGAACAGGAACTGGCACGGGCACGAGCGCGTGAACAGGAACAAGAACTGGCACAGGCACGGACACGGGAACAGGACAAGGAACAGGAACTGGTACGGGCACGGGGAGATGTGGCTCGCACCGATGGCGATGTCCTTTATGAGGATACTGTGGTTAAGGTTGTCGACCATACCAGAGACCGGGATATCCGCCGGTAATCCTAGACGTTTCTAAGACCTAGTTGGGCGAGAACCCTGTGAAATCAGCCGATTTCACAGGGTTCCAGTGCTCATCTTCTTGTTTTTTTACAGGGAATCTTAAACAAATTATTTCGATTGGGGTGATTGGATGAAGCAAGAAAGTTCACGGATTTAACTAAGTTTGTAAACTGCTCAATTTCAATCACATAAAGCTAAAACAATCAGGAAACTAATCATGAAAAATATCACTTCATTTTTACTCGGAATCACGGTTTTATTTGGTGCTGGTGCTTGTCAGGATTTAGCAAAAACCTCTCCTGATGCTCCCAGTAGTCTGGACGGGACGACCGAAGACCCGGCTCAAGTTCAAGATGCTCGCGACGATGCTACAAGTGATACGCGCCGTGCTCAACTCGACAGTGACATTCGGGCGCGGGAGGGACGAAACAACGTCATGGGCGACCCCCTAGAACGGGCAAACTTTGACCTCGCTAGTGAGGTAAGGAGCAAGTTAGAGGCGAATATTACCGGAAGTAAGTTGGGGGTTGCTGCTGACGATGGGATGGTGACTATCACGGGAACGGTTCCTGATCAACAACAATATGATTCGATTACGACTTTAGCCCAGGAAATTCGCGGGGTACAGGATGTGAAACTAGATGTGCAAGTCGTTGAACCGGTTGAGAATCCGGACTCGGAAGTTCAATAGAATCAGTGGGCTATCATGATTGCAATCATGATGGCCAATTTTTAAGGAACAAGGTGTGTTAGATGTTTGTCTAATGCACTTTGTTTGTTGTGGTGAGTTAAATACCCTTGCCGTTTCTGTCCCCTTGCGGGGAAAAGATAGGAAAAGACTT
>SIHH01000019.1:0-2962 GCA_004299065.1 Phormidium sp. SL48-SHIP
CACTAACGGGCGATCGCCGCCACGTTTCGCAAGGCCTCAACCGTGGAAATCACATGATCCGCGACCCGCTCAATCTGCTCTAAGGTATTAAAACGGCCAATTCCAAAGCGTACCGACGCATAGGCCAGCGACTCCTCACGGCCCAACGCCGCCAACACATGAGACGGTTCAATCTTCACCGACGTACACGCTGAACCCGACGACACCGCCATCACTGGCTGCAATCCCAACAACAACGCCTGGCCATCCACCCCCTCAAAACTGACATTCAAATTCCCCGGAAGTCGCTGCGTCGGATGGCCATTGAGATGGATTCCCTCTAACATCGAGAGACGTTCCCACAACTGCGATCGCAACTCCCGCAACCGCGTCGACTCCTCCTCCATCTCGGACAATCCCAACTCCACCGCCTTCGCAAAGCCGACAATCTGCGGCGGATACAGCGTCCCCGATCGCATCCCCCGTTCATGGCCACCCCCATGCAACTGGGCCGCTAACCGTACCCGAGGATTGCGTCGCCGCACATATAACGCCCCAATTCCCTTGGGACCATACACTTTATGGGCCGTCAGAGACATCACATCAATACATTGGGCCTGAACATCCAGAGGAATTTTAGCAATGGCCTGGGCCGCATCCGTATGAAAGAGAATGCCGCGATCGCGACAAAGCTGTCCAATCTCCGCGATGGGCTGCAACACACCAATTTCATTATTGGCCGCCATCACCGAGACTAAAATCGTATCCTCCCGCAACGCCGCCGCCAACT
Source organism: Phormidium sp. SL48-SHIP (assembly GCA_004299065.1). Lineage (GTDB taxonomy): Bacteria > Cyanobacteriota > Cyanobacteriia > Cyanobacteriales > Geitlerinemataceae > Sodalinema. The sequence goes on from SIHH01000019.1 coordinate 770, forward strand.
CATCGAGATCCACTAACCCATCCGACATCACCCGAAGCCGCGTCACCTCAAACCCCAAAGACTCCAAATAATCCATCGGGTCTAAAATGGCATTATGTTCCGTCACCAGCGTCACCAGATGCCGTCCTTTGCTGAAATAGGCCTCCGCCACCCCCTTGAGGGCTAAATTATTGGCCTCCGTCGCGCCACTGGTGAAAATAATCTCCTCAGGAGAAGCGTTAATCGCCGCCGCCAGCGTCTCTCGGGCCTGTTTTACCGCTGCTTCCCCCTCCCAGCCATAGTGGTGGTTAATACTGGCAGGGTTGCCGAAATACTCAGTAAAATAGGGCAGCATCGCCGCCAACACACGCTCATCAACGGGAGTTGTGGCGTGAGCGTCGAGATAAATCGGGCGTTGTTGGAGTGGAGACATCAGCCGTACAGGTTCCAAAACATCACATCTATATTCTCTATGGTAGGGTCAAGGGTCAGTTCTGCACCAACTCCCCACAGTGGCTATCACTGGGATGGGGAAAGTCGCAAATTCTTTGAAGGTTGGTATTATCGCGTTACCCTTCCTGAAGCGGGGGAAACCTTCGCCTTTATGTATTCCATTGAAGATCCCATCGGCGGCGAATCCAATAGTGGCGGCGGGGCGCAAATCCTCGGGCCACGTGACGAATATCTCTGTCGGACGTTTCCTGATGTTAGCAAGTTCTGGGGCTGGAAAAAGGGGCTGGGCCTGGGCCATTGGGGACAAACGTCCCTCACGGGTCCCCCCAAACTCATCGATCGCGATACCTTCGAGGCTGAAGTGAAACAAGGCTATCAAGCCACCGCGACTTGGCATCAGGGGCAACTCTACGACCCCGGCAGCGGCCATCACTGTACTTGGCAATATACCATTGAACCGGTCTATGGTTGGGGCGATCGCCAATCCACGGCCGGCTGGCTATCGTTTCTGGAAATCTTTGAACCCGGTTGGCAAATTCTCATGGCCCACGGTTGGGCGACGGGGTGGATTGACTGGAACGGAGAGCGTTATGAGTTTAACCGAGTTCCCGCCTATGGGGAAAAGAACTGGGGGCGATCGTTTCCGCAAAAGTGGTTTTGGTTCAACTGCAACAGCTTCGACAACGAACCCAATTTAGCCCTCACGGCTGGCGGTGGCCGGCGACAAGTTCTCAGTTGGATGGAATCGGTGGCCATGGTGGGGATTCATCATGAGGGACAATTTTATGAGTTTGTTCCCTGGAATGGAACCGTTACCTGGGAGATTGCACCCTGGGGATATTGGAAAATGCAGGCTCGCAGTGGAGATTTGCAGGTAACCCTCACCGGGACAACGGACGAACCGGGAACGCCGTTGCGAGCGCCGACTCGTGAGGGCCTCGTTTTCGCCTGTCGAGATACGATGAAGGGCCAGGTTCATTTACAGCTTAAACAGCGTCGTCAGGGGCGCTATGAAACGCTTTTAGAGGCGACGAGTTCTCAATGTGGGTTAGAAGTTGGGGGTGGCCCTTGGAATGAGACTTGGATTGTGGATTAATGGGTGATTTATGAGTTGCCGCCTAATTGAAGCTGTGGAGATCTTCCTAGACTCATCCAATGGTATTAAGTTGCAGGCAACACTGTACAGGGATGCTGTGTAACTGATTATCTAAACAAGGGAGCATACATCGCGGCACTTCCGCCAAAAGTTTAGTCGGCAGTCCTGAATAGTAATGGTCAAACGCAGAGTGAGGCATTATAATGATGCACAAAGTACCAAATTGCACCAACATGATTACTCAATTTCTTGGAAAATGATAAGGTTTTCCGTACCAGTCGTCCAACACGCTGCCGTAGGGTGTTGTTCAAACGTTCAATACGGCTCGTTTTGCCTGAGTCCTTGCTCACAGCTTGATGCCGTTTATTAGGAATTACCTGTTCATAGGCTTCCCAAAAATCTGTGAAACAGACGGCACACTGGCGGTAAACTGGTGGCAATGATTGCCAAAGCTGCTGCGCGGATTTCCGAGAACGATCCCCAATGAAGACCCCAACAATTTCACGAGTCTCGATATCAATAGCGAGCCAGACCCAGACTTTGTTATCTTTGTTGCCAACAAAAGACCACATTTCATCAAGCTGAAGGGTCAGTTTTCCTTTTTTTTTGGGAGAAACTTCAACCTGTTTAGGGAGGTTGTCAAACTTTTGATTAACATACATCTG
>SIHH01000019.1:3062-20024 GCA_004299065.1 Phormidium sp. SL48-SHIP
TGATTAACATACATCTGTAGCCAACGCTCGGATACCCCGGTCACTCTAGCAATGGCAGCCAGAGCCAAACGCTCAAGCAACAACTTATCAATCAATTGACGAGTGGCTTCGTCGATCGGCTGTCGAGTTGGGTTTTCAACAAACTGTCTTCCACATCGAGGTTTACCATAATGAGTGTGTCCGTATTTGATGATTTTGGTAGATTGGCACTTTGGACAGTTCATTGGTCTATCAAAACGGTGTACAATTTCTATTGTACACGAATACCATTACTATTCAGGACTGCCCGAAATATTTGCAGATACTAAGATTTTGTTGCAGTGCTATAACGCAACCGGTTTAGGTGGAGTAATGCAAATTAAGTTTGCGCCTTCTGGTGCAGTTGCCTTGGGCTTCATCTTCATCCACTTACTAAACGGAACTTTTGCCTTTTGCAGCAACTTGATTTCGTATTCATAAGAGACAAACCGCTGATACGTCTCAATGCTCGACTCCATTTCTTCCACGACTTTCGGCAAACGATCGATGATGGCTTTACGACCGTCCGCAGAAATGCCAAAGAATCCTTTTTTGACGTCAGACTTTGGAACTACGGATTCGGGTAAAGCGTCAAGCCAAGTTCCAAAATCACTTTTAAAGTCTAACAATCCGTCGCGCAATTCTTCAAAAACGCTATTCTCTGTAAGCTCTGGATTTTTCCATTGATAGATTTGAGTGAGCCGAGACAAATTTGTGAATTCTTTTAGCTCGGGATGTAGGTACATCAACGGATTGTCCGTAAGCAGAATGTCAATGTAACGCTTGATGCGATCGTGGATTTGTGCTTTACCTTCTTGAAAGCGACGTAACGCCGTATCGTATTCACCCAACTCCAGATAGCAGCGCATTTCTGCCAAGTAAGCAAAGCAAAGCGTCAAGAGATATTCATTGCTTATTTGACTTTTTCGGCTGAGTTCTTTGTCGGTTAAATCTGCGTAAACGTGTTCGGCTTCCAAAAAGCGATTGATTGCTTGTAACGCGCTGCTGCGACGATTGCTTTGCTCGGACATCGAAAATGCATTTTGCGCGAGGTCTAAGGCTGCTCTGAAGTTAGCGTAAAAACTGAGGTCGATTTTTTCGTCAACGTTGGCGATCGCCTCTTGAACTTCTTGCAAGCGTCCTTCGAGAGCTTTGACCTTTTTGTAAATCATTGTAAAGCCCAAGACGGACACCCCTAACGTGAGCATACTGCCCGCTGTGGCGAAAGCGACCATGCCTTGAACTTGACTGAGTTGAGAGCTAATTGCACCGAGTCTTTGTTGCGTGGCGAAGGAATTGCCCGCTTCTAGAGCGAGCCGGAGTGCGCCAGTTGGCTCGATTCCCGAGAGCATCTGAGCGCCCACCTGGGGTGTAACGCCACTCGCATCGGACACTTCTTTGAGCCACATGACGACCTGACCGCTCGTGTCTTGGATAACGCCGCCGTTCCGCACGAGCGTCTCGTTGGCTAGACCTTTTGCAATATGCAGGGGAAGGTCAAATGATAAATTAAGAGGAGCCATAACCTGACAACCGATGATTTAGTGAGCATTGTACCCAGATTTTATCCGTCTGGCTACCCGGAGTTTTGCCACATCTCCAAAGATGTCGAGGTCTTCGTCTAACTCACTACGCTAAGCGTCGTAGTTCTGAATCGCAGCGAGAACCTGCTCTGAAAATTTGGGTCTTCTGGAAACACAGTTATAAGATAAAGTTATGGCATAAAGCAAGATAGGAATCGTCTACGCATATTTTCAAAGTTTAAAAAGCCATAAGCTTGACGCTTGATTAGCTTCAAACGATTGTTTATGCCTTCCATGACGCCATTCGTTGTTCGGCTCAAGAAGTAATTACAGATATTATCAAGATGATTGCGGATTGTCTTGACTGCATCCACATAAATCTTTCGAGCTTCCTCCAACCATTTTTTAAATCTCTGTTTGGCGGCTTCCGGTTTTTGAATATCTTCATAAATTGCTCGAAACTTTTCTTTCAAATCATAGGCTTTTCTTAAACGTTTTGAGGTTTTGAGAAGCTGCTCTAGCTTGTCAAGTTCATCAGGGCTTAAATCTTTTTTATTTTTCAGGATAAGCCATCTTGCTCCTTTGATTTTGAGAGGAGACTTAATTTGCTTTCTCAGTTTGTCTAAGTTGTCATTTATCGCTTTCACGTAATGAAAGCGATAAATTGTAATTTGGGCATTAGGAAAAACTGTTTCAATAATTTTTGGGAAACCTCTCCACATATCTACAGAGCATAGTCCAAATCTTCTGCCATTTCCGTCTCTGAGTAGTGTCTCAGCAGCTTACGATCGCCCAACAGTTGACTAAACTCATAGGAGTCTTGCTTCGCTAGTTCACAGGCCTTGCCAAAAGACAGAATTTCTTGCTCATAAAGTGTTAGAGCGAGTTCCTTGAGAAGTTCGGCTTCCTTCCGGGGTTCGGGAAGTCGCATTGCTTGAACCACAGAGTCGGGAATGGAGAGTTGCATCGCAATTTTGAAACTGATAAACATCCACTCACCCGTAGTATATAGCAATTTCCGTGTTGCCATAACTGCGATCGCCCTCTTAGGGAAGGCTTCAAGTCTATGAACGTAGAAGAATTGATTGCCATGATTGACACGGCCTTTGATGGTGTTCCTCAGCCCCAGGACTTGACGTTGCACGTAGCCGAGGCTCACGATGCTTACAACTACGGCAACGATGAGGAGTATCGCCGCCTCGATTATCGGGGCCGTTGGCAAGATATACCCGACGCGCATATCAAAGCCTGCCAGTCCGCCTTAAGTTATTTGGACAAGGTAGGCATGAGATTTTACTTGCCGGCTTTCATGGTCTGGTATTTACGATATTTCAAAACTGAGGCGGTTTGGTCAGATAATACCTTATATTCTCTGGGTAGTTATCGCCACACTCCTGGTTTAGCAGAGTATCAGAAGCAACGATTTTCATTATTTACCCCCCAGCAGATGAGAGCTTGTGCGCAATTTGTCAAGTTCTGTGCCAATGATACAACGGGGTTTAGCGATGATTATTTTGCTCAAACCATCTATGATGGCTATTGGTCTCAGTTTGATGCTCCTGAATAGGGTATGGCTATTGACCAAATGGGAAGGTTTCCGATGCCCTATTTTTTAGTTTCCCAAAAACGCCATTACCAACTCATTCAACGCCACCATATTAATTAAGAACGCATCATGGCCATGGGGTGATGATAGCCATTCTAACTGGGCGTTGGGCATCCATTGGGCTAACTCCTGCTGATCCCGAGGGGGATAGAGGAGATCCGAGTCGATCGCCACCACCAGGGTTGGCTGCGCGATCGCCCCCAACGCCGCCAGATAATCCCCCTCTCCCCCAGAAACATCATGACGATCCATGGCCTCCGTCAACGCCACATAGGTATTCGCATCAAAGCGTTTGACTAACTTCTGTCCTTGGTAGCGTAAATAACTGGCGATCGCAAACTCCCCATCTTCCTGAACCTCGCGCCCAAAACGTTGTTCAAAACTCGCCGTGGCCCGATAGGAAATCATCGCCATCATCCGGGCCGCCGCTAACCCCGTGCTGGGGGGAGAATCTTCTTCATAGTTACCATTACACCAATTAGGATCAGCAAAAATCGCCTGACGTTGGGCTTCACTCATGGCAATACACCAGGGCGAATGTCGTCCCGCCGCTGCAATCGAGACAATGCGATCGACATAATCCGGATAGAGTTTTCCCCATTCCAAAACTTGCATTCCGCCCAAGGAACCGCCAATAACAAACTGAAGTTTCTTCACCCCTAACCCTTGCAACAATCGCCATTGTAGCCGCACCATATCGCGGACTGTAATCGCCGGAAACCCCCGCCCATAGGGTTTCCCCGTCGCCGGATTAATCGAAATCGGTCCCGTGGTTCCGTAACAACTCCCCAAGACATTACTACAGACAATAAAATTGCGATCGCCGTCAAACGTCCGCCCTTCTCCAAACAGCGGCCCCCACCATTCATCTGCATCCGCACTTCCCGTCAACGCATGACAAATATGAACCGCATTATCGCCTGATTCATTGAGCGTTCCCCAACAGCGATACGCCACTTCAACATCCATTAACAACTCTCCCGACTCCAACGAAAACGGTTCGGATAGCTGATAAACTTGGGTCTCGGGGGAAATTAAGTGGCGGTATTTCATCAGTGAACTGTTAGAAGAAGGCAATAGGCAACAGGCAACAGGCAATAGGGGGAGAAGAAGGCGACAGGGTATGGGTCAATATTGCCTCCTCAGGGGAGATTTGACGTAGCCACTCTCAAAATTATCATAAATCGGGTTTTTCCCCCTTCCCTGGGGCGGGGAGGGGGCGAATTTAGCATGAATGACCTAGACCGGGTATCGGTTAGCTCGCTTGAGCGAAGGCTTGGTCAAAGTCGGCTTTGATGTCTTCGATATGTTCCAAGCCGACGGACACCCGCACCATCGCTGGGGTAATTCCGGCGGCGGTTTGTTCGGTTTCGTCGAGTTGCTGGTGGGTGGTGGAGGCGGGGTGAATCACGAGGGTTTTCGCATCGCCAACGTTAGCCAGGTGAGAGGCGAGTTGAACCGAATTGATAAAACTGCGACCGGCTTCTAAGCCACCTTTAATCCCGAAACTCAAGACACAGCCAAAGCCATGATTGAGGTATTTTTTCGCCTGTTTGTGATAGGCGTGATTTTCCAGTCCGGGATAGCTGACCCAATCCACTTTTGGATGTTGTTCGAGCCATTTTGCGAGGGCCAAAGCGTTGTCTGTATGGCGATCAACGCGCAACGATAGAGTTTCTAAGCCCTGCAACAGCAAGAAGGCGTTAAAGGGACTCAAACAGGGACCTAAATCTCGCAATCCTTCGACTCGGGCGCGGATGATAAAGGCGATATTTCCAAAGGGACCATCGGGGCCAAAGACTTCTTGGAAGTTCAAGCCATGATAGCCTTCAGAGGGTTCAGTGAACATGGGAAACTTGCCATTTCCCCAGTTGAAGTTCCCCGAATCGACAATCACGCCACCGATGGAGGTTCCATGGCCGCCAATCCACTTTGTGGCTGATTCGACCACAATATCGGCCCCATGGTCAATGGGACGACAGAGGTAACCGGCGCAACCGAAGGTATTATCGACAATCAGCGGGATATTGTTGTCATGGGCGATCGCCGCCAAGGCCTCTAAATCGGGGATATTAAATTTAGGATTGCTGAGACTCTCGACGTAGATCGCTTTGGTGTTCTCGTCGATTTGTTTCCCGAAGGCTTTAGGATCATCGCTATCGACAAACTTGACATTTACACCAAGACGTGGTAGAGCAACCTTGAATTGATTATAGGTTCCGCCATAGAGAGTAGAGGTGGAGACGATATTGTCTCCCGCCTGACAGATATTATTGATGGCCAGGAACTGGGCCGCCTGTCCGCTGGCGGTGGCCAGGGCCATGACTCCCCCTTCGAGGGCGGCGATGCGTTTTTCAAACACATCGGTGGTGGGGTTCATAATCCGGGTATAGATATTCCCGAATTTCTTGAGGGCGAACAAATCCGCACCGTCATCAGCATCCTCAAACACATAGGAGGTGGTTTGATAGATGGGAACCGCCCGCGAGTTGGTTCCGGGGGCGGGAGTTTGTCCGGCGTGGATTTGTAGGGTTTCGTAGCGGTGTTGATTGGCTTCTGACATTAAACCGTTCCTGATTGAAGTGAGTGGTGTTCGGGGTAGTGGGGGAACAGCGTCTCGCTTGGGGCCAATGTATTTTACGGGATTCAGTCCCTGGGAACAATGGAATCTGTGAGGGTTGATACGTTTTGTTGCAATTGTCTCTCAGGTGTCTCTCAGGAATTGGGGGACACCGGTTTGGGGTATCCTGTTTCGGGATCGAGCGATCGCAAGGCTTGCGCCCACTTCAGAGCCAGGCTAACTTCAGTAAAAGGAACCAAAATCGGCCCCTCATCTCCCCGATAAAAACAAAGGCTAACGGTGCGACTGCTTTTAGGGGGATAGGCTTCGTTAATTCCATGACCATTCACCTGAACCTCAATAGCGGTGACCTCTTTGAGGGAGAACTCCTGCATCTCCAGCACCCCAGTCCGGCTGGGTTTTCCCCAAACGAGGCGATCGCCCTGTTGTCCCAATACCGCTAGAATGTCATATTTGGCCCGCTCAAAGTCCTTGGCCCAACCTTGATAAGCCTCCACTTTACGAAATTCATTCCATCCCGCCCAAGCTAAGCCAAAAAACAAGACCAGCAAGGGCAACCAAATTAAACCGCGTTCCATACTTATTATTAACCCTCTTGACTAACGCTCTATCTCTATTTGTCTCTATTGTCCCGCCTCCGGGGCCAACTCCCGATGCGCTATCGTAGGAAGACAGAGATTTCAACAGACGGGCAACGAATAAAACCGGCCGGTGGTTCAACCGCTCAAAGGGACCGCGATTCCGTTGTCCGTCTAGCCAAAACCAGTTAAGACCATGAAAAATTTTCTACTCACTTGCCTATTTTTCCTGGGCTTGGGGTGGGCCTTAGCGACGTTCTCGGGACTGGCGAATCAGGGAACCTATGATTCGCTGATTCTCAACTTCCGAGATGACCTCTCTGCGGCTGAGGTCAGCCAGCAGGTCGAGGAGATGTCGCAACAGTTCAACCTCACCCCTCGTCTCAATAGCGAATTTTCCCAACGGGATCACATTTATATTGTCGAGGGCGATCGCGAGGTTTTACAAGACCTGCGCCGCCAATTCCGTCCCTACTTGCAGTTCGCTGAACCCAACTACCTCTATGGGGTTCCCGAGATGCAACTCCAATCCCGGTTTGACGGAACCGGAACTCCGGGACTGGCCAAAGCCTATCCCAATGACCCGCTGTATTCCAAACAATGGAACCTCAAAGCCATTAACGTCGAAGGCGCTTGGCCCGACAGTACCGGCGATGATGTCATTGTGGCAGTGATTGACACTGGGATTCTCAAAGTCCCCGACTTAGACGAAACAGAATTTGTCGAGGGCTACGATTTTGTCAACGATCGCGTCCTGGCCGATGATGACAATGGCCATGGAACCCATGTGGCCGGAACCATCGCCCAAACCACCGATAATGAGTTCGGCGTTGCGGGGATTGCCCATCACGCCAAACTCATGCCCCTGAAAGTCCTCAGTAAACAGGGGGGCGGTACGGTGAGTGATATTGCTGAAGCGATTCGCTTTGCGGCGGACCATGATGCCGATGTCATCAACCTCAGTTTAGGGGGAAGTGGCGAGAGTCACTTAATGCGCCAGGCGATCGACTACGCTTATGACAAAGGAGTGGTGATTATCGCCGCCGCTGGAAATGCCAATCAAAACAGTGCCGGTTATCCCGCTCGTTATCCCCGTGTTTTAGGGGTTGCGGCTAGTAACGCCGCCGGAGACAAAGCCCCCTACTCCAACTTTGGCGCTGGTGTCGATATTTCCGCCCCTGGAGGCGATACCCGTAACGGTGAAACCGGGGGGATTCTCCAACATACCCTTAACCCTCAAGATGGCTCACCCGTGTTTGCCGCCTTCCAGGGAACCAGTATGGCCTCGCCTCACGTGGCGGCGGTCGCGGCCTTAGTCAAAGCCACAGGGGTTGAGAGTCCCGATGAGGTGATGCAAATCCTTAAGGAGTCGGCCCGTCCTGTCGAAGAAGATAGTTTTAACTATTTTGGGGCCGGACATCTCGATGCGGCTTCAGCGGTGCAGTTGGCGGTGAAAGGCCAGTTGAATTTCCGCGACTTTTTCCGCTGGTTACGGGATAACGGCTATTTGAACCCCCGCTTCTGGATTGATGGCGGAACCATCGCCCTGATTCCTAAGTTAGCGATGGTGATTGGCTCCTATCTGCTGGCCTGGTTGTTACGCAATTACTTCCCCTTCCGCTGGAATTGGAATCTGGCCACGGGGTTGGTGATGGGAAGTTCGGGAGTCTTCATTCTCCGCAGCTTCTATATCTTTGATTTGCCCCAATGGCCCCTACGGCTGGCGGGAAGTTCTCTACCGGAGTTCGGGACAGCGGTTCAGGGGAATCCGGCCTTGAACCCGATTTTTGCCAGTGTTTTGATTCCTGGAGTACTCTTAGTGCTGTTGTTGGGTCATGCACAACGGAAGTGGTGGGCCATTGGTGCGACCCTTGGGGTGGCGAGTTGTTTGGCCGTGAGTGCTGTGGTCGACCCTGAGTTAGTCTGGCTAGGAAGCGGTTGGCTGGCGCGGGGTTTCTTGGCCGCTAACGCCATGGCCTGTTGGTTGCTGGCCCGACTCGCTGCAAAACCTGGAGGAATCACGGCATGAAATTGAAAGGAGTTGTCAAACACGTCGTTATGGGGACGGGGGCCTGGACCCTGGAAACCGAGAACGGCAAGATTTATGAGCTTCACGAAAGTACTCCCTCGGAGGTCTTACAACAGGATCAGGTGGTCACCTTAGAGGGGAAGATTCGTGAGGATGTGATGACCCTCGCGGCCATGGGTCCGGTTTTTGAGGTTGAATCCTTTACGTTGGGAACCCGTTCCTAGGGTTTCAAGTCAACTTAATTGTGAATGGCATTAGAAACATCTTGGAGCATTTTTTGTCCAAGATGTTTTTTGTTTTTTAGGTGAAAACCCTGAAGGTGTCTCCGTATAAACACGGATATTGTGCCTCCGTATTTATACGGGGACTTGTAGGAGCGATCGCCTCGATATTCTGGGGTCTAACCCCCTTTTCAGAACATCCATAAATCCTTGAATCGTTTTTCTGGCAAGAGATAGACCGATTTACCTACGTGGATTAAGAATTGTGTCTTTTTTGTGAAGCTTACGTAAAGCCACAGAGTTCAGATAATAAAGTTTTGATGAACTTCGTGCGAAACGGGAGACATTTAAGGGGCTACCTCCTAAGATAAAGATGTGGACAAAAACACCACCTCGACGAAGGCGACGACCCAGAACTCGGTTCGCTTTCTAAACGTAAACTATTTAGAATGGAGCCATTCACAATGAAACTCTTTAACTCAACTCTTATTGGACTCTCTGTCGCCGCCGTCGCCTCCTTGACGCTTGGTGTTGAAGGAGCCAGTGCGCAGCTATCGGCTACAGGTACGTCGTGTAATGTTGCCAACCTCACCGGTACGACTGACTGTGAAGGCATCTTCAGTGGCAATGATTCCAACACCATTACAACCGAGACGTCCTTATTCGGCAAAACCGGTTGGACAGAACGCTTTAAGGTTGACAATAGCAATGGTACAACTGGCCCTCTAATCGTGGCCTTAAATGATGCCCGAGAGGAAACGTCAGGGGATTGGGAGCTATCTGAAGGGTTCAATTTTGAGGACTATGGATCTGTCATGTTCGTTCTCAAAGGCGGCAATAGCTTCACCAGCTATCTCTCCGATGGTGTGACGATGGCCGGCGATTGGAATACTGATGACACCCTTAAAGGCAACGGCCGACGTGGTGCAGATTTATCTCACTTCACCGTCTGGACAACCGGTACGGGAAGTAATAACGATGAACCCACCCCCACCCCGGTTCCCGAACCCGCAGCCCTTCTCGGCTTAGGTTCGATCGCCCTAGCGTCTCGGTTCCTGCGCCGCAAATCCGACGACGTCTAAGCTACAAGTGTGACCCAGGTATTGGCCAATTTCTTCGATCTCATTGAGGCTGTTACTCATCTGCCTCCCCCCTGACCCTAATCAGGGGGGAGGTTTTTGTCTGTCGCCTTAGAGGTCTGATCTGGGTGATCCGGTAATCCGGCTTAAAGCTTCAGTGAAGATACGGAGGCTCAATTATAAAGTTGTGGTGATCTTTGCGCAAAACCCACTAAAATTTCCCCAACTCTCAAAAAATGTCCACTAAAATGGCCGTGTAAATAGGCAAAGCTTCCGTCGGAACTCCCATTGCGGTTCCCTCGACCGAAGCCCGAGCCTAACTCAAGGACTTTGTCCCGCTATGAACGTCTTACTTTCAGTTGGGACAACCCTCGGTGGCCTGACGGTTGCTCTGATGGCAGCCTCCGCCCCGACTCATGCCGCAAACCTCGTCTGGGGGTCTTCCTTCGACTTAGATGGGGCAAACACTGAGAATGACTGCTCTGGCTACTTTGGCAGTGACGTGGAAACCTGTGAGATCGAAGGTTCTCCCGTTTTGGGCCAGGTCAACAACCCTCACCGGGATAACGCGAGTTGGACACTCAACGGCAGTTTCCCGAGCCTCAGCACAGGGGAATGGACCTTTGAACCCCCACCACTTCCGCCCCTGACCCAGGTTGAGATTGAGACGGGAATAGACCGACTGATTCTTTTAAGGGGACAGCAGGGGACTTGGACCTATACTCGGGGTGAGGAGGATCCAGCGATTCGCTTCTGGGTGGCCCAAGGGGGGACTGGCTTCAATCTCTTCTATCATGTGGCTGATGCCGAGGATGTGGCCGCCTGTTCGGGAGTGGCCGCCTTCAGTTCAGCCTGTTTGAGCAAAGCCGTTACAACGTCGGCGGGAGAGTGGTTTACTCCCCTCGATACGTCAAATATGGGCTCGAGCCTTCTTTCCAAGGGTGAACAGACGGAACGGGGAGTTCCCTTTGCTTTATCCCACTTGACCTTTTATCAGGGTGAGGATGACGATCGCGGTGGGGACAATCCAAATGCCAAAGTTCCTGAACCGGCGACAATCTTGGGTTTAGGGGCGATCGCCCTAGCGTCTCGGTTCCTGCGCCGCAACTCTGACGACGTATAATCTCCAACGGGGAGATTGGCGACAACATTAGATCATGACTGGCTGCATCAACGCCCCCAAGATACCGTTGGGGGCGTTTTTTGGGGCCATCTTCAGGGAACTTGCCGGGAGGGTCAGCAAAATGTGAGAATGCTGAGGTAGTTCGACCGTCACAGTCTCAAAACCTTATGGCCAGTCAATCCCCCATTCCTGTTGTTGTCAACGGTGCTGCCGGAAAAATGGGCCGCGAAGTCGTCAAAGCCGTTGCCCAAGCTGACGATATGATGCTGCTTGGGGCGGTGGATACGAACCCCAATGTGGCGGGCCAGGATGTGGGAGAGGTGGCCGGCTGTGGTCCGTTGGAAGTGCCGATTCTCACGGATTTGCAAAGTACCTTAGTCATGGCCACTCAGGAGCAAACTCAAGGGGTGATGGTGGATTTCACTCATCCGAGTGGTGTGTATGAGAATATCCGAGCGGCGATCGCCTATGGGGTGCGTCCGGTTGTGGGAACCACGGGCCTGAGTCCTCAACAAATCCAAGATTTAGGGGAATTCGCCGAGAAAGCCAGTACCGGTTGTCTGATTATCCCCAATTTCTCGATTGGGGTGGTCTTGATGCAGCAGGCGGCGATTCAAGCCTCGAAATACTTTGATCATGTCGAGATTATCGAACTCCATCATAATCAAAAAGCCGATGCGCCCTCGGGAACGGCCATTAAAACCGCTGAGATGCTCGGAGAGTTGGGCAAAACCTATAACCCGGCGGCTGTGGAGGAAGAGGAGAAGCTACAAGGAGCGCGAGGGAGTGTCGGGAAGGAAAATATCCGCATCCATAGTGTGCGTCTTCCGGGATTGATTGCCCACCAGGAGGTTATTTTTGGGGCAGCCGGCCAGGTGTATACTCTACGCCATGATACGAGCGATCGCGCCTGTTATATGCCCGGCGTTCTCCTGTCGATTCGCCAAGTTACTCAACTCACCTCTCTGGTGTACGGCCTCGAAAAGATTATTTAATCAACAAGTTTGTCTGGGATGGCGATCGCTCCGGTTAAGTTCTGCCATTCTTCGTACACTAGAGATAGTCTGTCCCGTTAGTTGACACGTACAGAGGTGGCAGACACTTAGTGACGGGTTCTAACGGACACTGAGGCGATCGCACTCAGGATATCAAATATGGTCGAAATTCTCGCCGCATTGTCTGCATCTGCTGCGGCTGGACTGAGAATTGGACTCCCTCTGCTGATGGTTGGTTTAGTTAAAACCAATCTTTGGTCAGATGTGCCAATTTTGTCTAACTTCTCTCCCTCCGTCGTGGTGGGAGTCTTAGCCGCTTGGTCTTTTTGTGAACTCTTTGCTTCTAAACAACTTATAGGCCAACGAGTTTTACAACTCATTCAACTGGTGTTCTCCCCCATCGCCGGGGCCATTGTCGGTATGGCTGTGGCCCAACTGGCGGAGATTGAGGATTGGCAAGTTGGCGTGATTGGCATTGTCGGTGGACTGCTGGCCCTAGTGTTGCAATTGGTGCAAACGGGCTGGTTTTTCCGGCTGCGAGGCCTTCCTCTCTGGGCGATTTGGGTCCAAGATGCTCTATCGGTTGTTTTGGTGTTATTTGCCTTCGATGCCCCACAACAGGGGGGATTGATTGCTCTATTGCTGTTGTGGTTAGCGATTCGCAGTTCCTCGGCCTGGTATCGTTGGCATCGCGAGGAACGCTATAAACGCCGCTTGATGCAACATGCGGAGTATCAAGAGGCCTTGGAAGACGAGGAAATGGAAAATTAGTCTTGACAAATCAACAATTTTGTGTAACGAGATTAGCAGTGGAACAATTTGCAGGATTTTTGCAAATTCTCCGGAATGTGTCCAGGGCGGACGAAAGTAAAAGACAGGTAGATGCACCCTGATGATTCAACCCCGGCGATTACACCCCGCCGGGGTTTTTTTGTGTTTGTCTCAAACCTTGCCTTAAAAGGGCAATCTCAACCAGCGACGGAGACTATTCGAGAGGCGATCGCCCACGCTGAGTTCATCCTTCCAAGTCTCTTCCTGGGCGGCCCACTCCGCCGTCAAGGTTCGCCCCAAAGGCGTTAAGCGAAAACTATCGGTAATTCCCTGGCCATCGACTTCTCGCCGCAATACGCCCACGTTAATCAGCCATAATAGATCGTTCTCGACGATCAGTTCTGGGAGAGGGTCGAGGGTATAGCCAGCGGCGACTCCCGCCGGGCCGACAATTTTTTCGAGGAAAATTCCCTGTTTCTGAAAATCCTGATAGAGTTTCAGGGTAAAGGGGGCGCAACGCAAGGCACGACGGGCGCGGTTGAGGCTATTGTCAGAATAGGGGATTGAAGGGGATGCTGGCACAGTCATAAATACGAACAGGACATCCGACAGGGGGGATTGTACCTGTATTCTACCTGTATTCTACTTGTATTCTTAAAGGACGAGAGGCGCGATCGCTGCTGCCTTCTCCCCTCCTCATTTGCTCAAATTTTCCGTTGTTATCTGTCTCATGTCCATTATCGTTGCCAGTTTCTACCAATTTACCCCCCTCGAACAGCTTGAGGGACTGCGATCGCATCTGTTGGCCCTCGGCCGCGATCGCCACCTCAAAGGAACCCTGATCCTCGCCCCCGAAGGCCTCAACGCCACCCTGGCCGGATCTCGAACGGCGATCGATGATTTCATGGCCCAACTGCGTCAAATCCCCCAATTCCAAGGCTTAGAAGCTTTGGACTATAAAGAGTCTCAAAGCCAAACTCCTCCCTTCCAACGCTTCAAAGTCCGCATCAAACCCGAAATTGTCACCTTCAAACAGGACAATGTCAATCCCCAAGACACCGTGGGAACTTACGTTGAAGCCACCGAGTGGAATCAACTCATCTCAAATCCCGATGTCACCGTCATCGACACTCGCAATAACTTTGAAGTCAAAATTGGCACATTTAAGGGAGCAAAAAATCCCGAAACTGCCTCATTTACCGAGTTTCCGGACTACATCCACGACAACCTAGACCCCGAAAAAACGCCCAAAGTCGCCATGTTTTGCACGGGCGGCATTCGTTGCGAAAAAGCCACATCCTACCTGTTAAAACAAGGCTTCCAAGAGGTGTATCATCTCAAAGGTGGAATTTTGAAATATCTCGAAGATGTCCCAGAAGAGGACAGTTTATGGGAGGGAGACTGTTTTGTCTTCGATGAGCGTGTCGCCGTTCAACATGGCTTAAAGCCCGGAAACTACGAACTTTGTCTCGGATGCGGCCATCCCGTTTCCGCCAAGGAACGAGAGTCGCCTTATTATAACTGGGGTATCTGTTGCCCCCATTGCCACGACCATCTCAGCGACGAGAAACGCCGCCGCCGAGAAGAGAAAGTACGCCAGTTAACGCTTCAACGCCAACGTCAAGCCGTCAGCGATGGGAACGAGACTTAGGGTGATGCGATCGTCGTGGTGAAGCTGGCGGTTAAACTCGCGAATCGCCTCCGTGCGCTTATCGGTCACGGTTTCATCGGCCACACGCCCGGACCATAGAACATTATCGATCGCAATCAGTCCCCCCGATCGCACCAGTTGCAGACACTTCTCGTAATAGTGAGGATAGTTACGCTTATCGGCATCGATAAAGGCAAAATCAAAACTCTCCCCTTCCCCAGACTGGAGTAACTGTTCCAGGGTATTCAGGGCTGGGGCGAGGTGCAGCTGAATCTTATCGGCGACATCGGCGTGTTGCCAATAACGACGGGCGATCGCCGTCATCGTTTCATCAATATCACAGGTGACAACGGTTCCCTGCGGCGGCAAGGCTAAGGCAACCACCAAGGCACTATAGCCGGTAAATGTGCCAATTTCCAAGGTTTTCCGCGCCCCCAAAAGCTGCACCAGCAATGCCATAAACTGCCCCTGTTCCGGGGCGATTTGCATCCGCGCGGCGGGCAATTGGGCGGTTTCCTGCCGCAATTGTTGCAAAACGGGGTTCTCCCGTAGGGAGGTATTGAGGAGATAGTCGTAGAGTTGGGGCGATACGCCGAGGGTTTTGGGAGACATAGAGGAAGAAGGCAATAGGCAACAGGCAACAGGCAAGAGGGGGGAGAAGGCAATAGGCAATTAGAAGCTTGCGATCTCATCTCCGACCGATTCAACCTCGACTCATGCTGTCTGCCATCTGTGCTAAAATGATGACAATAAATTTGGCTTTTGACAAGGTTTTCTTGAACATTGAGAATCCGCAGTATTTGTATCCATGAAACAAAAAAGTTCGTTATTATGCGAGTGCCTAGATCATCTAAATTCCTTACCTGATATTGAGGCAAGAAACGGCGATCAAAACTATATTATCATCCGCAACCGCGATAAATCAATAGACTATGCTTACAAAATTCAGCCAGATGTTACAGGTACTATGGCTGAACTCATTATCCCTTATTTTCAACGGCTTGAACGAAATAACGAAAAAAAAATCCTCCTGATTACCCGCTACTTATCCAACTCAGCCATTGATATTTTTCTGAAAGAAAAAATAGAATTTATCGATACGGCAGGCAATACTTACCTCAATAATCCAGCTATTTATATTCTGATTCGCGGTCAACGCCGGCCAAAGGTCAAACCTTTGTCTCGTTCCAAAATGACTGTTACAACACTTAAACTCATCTACGTTTTATTGAAAAATCCCCACATTTTGCGGGCAACCCTAGGCGATATCGCTGCGGCGGCTGGTATTGCATCATCAACCGTGAGTCGCAATCTTAAAGATTTATATAATTTAGAGTATTTACAACGGCAACGAGATGGTAACTATCGAATTGTCAACTATCCAAAACTTCTAGAGCGTTGGGAAATGGGCTACGCTGAAAGTCTTCGCCCAAAACTAATCGTGGAAGCGTTTGCGCCTGTAGGAGAGGGGAGCTTTTCAGATGTAGCAGAGCGTATTATTGAAGGAGCAAAAGAGGGTGATTTTTTGTTGGGCGGAGAACTCGGGGCAGCGATCGCAACGGATTATCTTCGTCCCCAAAGCGCTACATTACATTTAGTTGAGAGAGATATCCAAACATCGGTGAAATTACAAGCAATGAAAATTGCAGCGAAAATGAGGCTTAAGCCCAGTCCAAAAGGAAACATTGTCTTTATTCGGCAATTTGGTACGCAGAATAACTGGACTGAGGATGGGATGAAAACCCTCGCGGATCCATTGCTACTTCATGCAGAGTTGCTGTTAATTTCGGATGAGCGATCGCAAGAAACTGCGGATCGCCTTTACAGAAAATATGTTGCTCGGAGAGATGAAAATGCTTGATCCAAACGAAAAACAGGTTTTAGTCGATCTCAAGACTGTACTAGATTCTCTAGATCTACCCAGGCTTATGGTGGGGGCTGGAGCCAGATTATTGATTTTTGACCGACAATATAACCGGGAAGGTCGTGCAACAAAAGATTGGGATTTTGCTGTATCTGTCAAGTCCTGGTCAGATTTCAAAATTCTCTGCGATCGTCTGACTCTTGGAGAAAATCCACGCTTCAAAGTCGCTCATAAAGTTCCCCACAAATTCATTCACTTGGAAACAGATGTAGAGGTTGACATCGTACCTTTTGGAGAAATTGGTCAACCAGGACAGGAAATTGAATGGGAGGATGGCCTGACAATGAATTTACTCGGATTGGAAGAGGCTTTACGATTCGCCAAAGAGCAAGTTATTGACGATGATCTTGTGATTTCAGTGGTAGATTATCCCGCGTTTTTGGGTCTTAAACTCATTGCCTGGTCAGATCGGGGAGGTAATAAAGATTTAAAAGACGTTGATTTTATGATTGAAGGAATCGCGGATAGGGGGATTTATGACAATCGCATTCTTGAAGAACTGCTCAATGAAAATGAAATGGCTGAAGGACAAGTTGAGTATGATTCAACGGCGTCTACTTTCTTACTGGGGCGAGACATTCGGCGAATATTCCACGATGCTACAGTCAGTAAAATCAATGAAGTTTTGTCGGAAATCTTGAAAAACCGGGATATAGTGATTCCACAACTCATTCCCCGGACGGTAACTGATAACAAACAATGGGATGATAACTTCGATGCGATCGTTCAACGTTTTGAAGTGTTACAACACGGGATACAGTCTCCGCCCTCTCAAGACAATACCTAATTCGAGTTGTATGGCCGATCGCGTTTCTTTTTTCGCCCAACTTGGTGGCCAATCACGCGCAACGACCACGCGCAAC
>SIHH01000019.1:20124-27608 GCA_004299065.1 Phormidium sp. SL48-SHIP
CGTTTCTTTTTTCGCCCAACTTGGTGGCCAATCACGCGCAACGACCACGCGCAACCACAAACTGGCAGGTTCTGGGGCGTACCCTTCTGGAACGGGTGTCCAGGCGTCACACTGGTGATCCTTCTGGTTGCCCGAGGCCACAGAGGAAGAGGCAAGAACCCGAAGGGATGCCGCGAGGGGTTAAAATGAGATCCAACTGACTATGTTAAAGCGTTACAGGGTTTTTACGACGGGATGGATACTACAGATAATCGAATTGAACTCCCAGACGACTTAGAGGATGCGATCGCCCAGGCGAAAGCGGCCACCAAAGCCGCCCTGGAGGATGGCTACCGCTTAATCCAAGTTGAGATCGTCTATCCAGAACTTAAGGCCCAACCCATTGCTGAAACCTTTATCCCCGTATTGACGGAGATGGGCTATAACCTGAAAGTGCTATTCCCCGACACAGGGGCCGCCGCCTTGGCCCGCCGCGATTGGGGAGAAACACCGTTCAAAATTGCTGATGTGGGCAGTCGTCGCCTCCCCGTCACCAATCAGATGGATGACAGCGATGAATGCTATCTGTTGGTGGAACCCTCTGACGTGGAAATTGAACAGGTGGAGAAACTGGCGAACGAAGCCGGCGATCGCCCGGTGATTTTACTCCTCCCTCGCCTCGAAAGTGTCGCCACCGTGGGTATCGGCTACGCCGCCCGCCAGTTGCGGGAACGCTTCCTCAGCAAAATCACCTCATGTTATTATGTCCGTCCTCTGCCTGGCGGCGCTGTGTTCCGGGCTTATCCTTCATCTTGGATTGTCTGGACGTTAAATGAGGAGAATCAATATGAGGTGTTAACGGAAATGTCCTATAAACCTATTGGTGAGGAACTTGAACGCTTACTAATGGGTGAAGAACTCGACAATGAGTCTTCTGAAGCGGCTGAGGTTGATCCAGACTCGTCCACTCGTTCCACAAAACCCAAATCCCGAGGCTTATTTGGTGAAGTGCAACGCTTTATCCGCGCCCTAACTCAATAGTTGGTTCACTGTAAATCGCTGCCAGAAGAGCAAATCGTTGCCGGAAGAGGGCGACCCTAAAGGTACGCCCCTACGCCTCTTGCCTCTTGCCATCCCCTCTTGGGAGGGGTTAGGGGGTGGGTTATGCCTTCTTCCCCCGTTTGCCTCTTGCCATCCCCTCCTGGGAGGGGTTAGGGGTGGGTTATGCCTCTTGCCTTCTTCCCCTGTTCCCTGTTCCCTGTTCCCTGTTCCCTGTTCCCTCTTATGCCAGATCTACAAGACGAATTGATTGAGGTTCTCCAAGAACCGCCCGATTTGGATTTTGATTTACCAAATCCCGATGATGAAGACTTGCCCGATTTTGAGTTTTTGCAACAGGTGGATCGCGCCTGGTTGGTGTGCGATCGCTTTAATTTGCAAACGGATATTTGGCGGGGACGAATTTTGCGTGCGGTGCGCGATCGCGAGAAAATTGGCGGTGAAGGACGCGGAAAAGGTTTTCTAAAATGGCTCGGTGAACGAGAAATCAGCAAAAGTCAAGCCTATTCTCTGATTGAACTGGCCAATAGTGCCGATACCTTACTCGAACAAGGAAAACTCGATCCCAATAGTATTAATAACTTCAGTAAACGGGCATTTGTCGAAACGGCTAACTCGCCGTTAGAGGTGCAACAATTGGTTGCCTCGGCGGCTCAGGATGGCGATCGCATTACCCGCCGTGAAGTTAAACAACTCTCCGATGAATGGATGGCCATGACGTCGGAGTTATTGCCCGAGGAAGTCCGCGATCGCGCCGCCGATCATTCGTTACCCGCTCGTCATGTTGCGCCTCTCGTTCGGGAATTAGAAAAACTGCCCGAAAACCATCAGAAAGAGATTCAACGGGAAGCGGCGGAACATCCCGATGTGGACACCTTAAAACAATTGACAACCGAGGCTCGCAATCTCTCAAAATATATTGATGCCGCTTCCCAGGTGCAAACTCTACAAGATCCCTCTCTGGATCTAGAGATGGCCTTGGAGGAAGCCTTACGGGTTGGCTCCCTCAGCGTCGCCTCAGATTTGGTCAAACAGGCGGCTCAATTGGAGCAAACGGTGACAAAGCTCTATACGACCTGGAAGCGCCTCTCAAGCCAATCTGACCGCCTCTATGTGGATACTGGAGCGAGTACCCCTAACCTGCGATCGCTCATTAATGTGATTGAACGAATCAGTGGCCCCATTATTGAAGTTCCCCTCGACGACACGGGAGAACACACGGTTCGCCTACAAATCCTGAGCGACTAGCCAACTGAACGAAAACACTCCAGGCGACTACAAGGCCTAAGTCTTGTCTTTTGCCTCTTGCCTCTTGCCTCTTGCCTTCTTCCCCCCTGTTCCCTGTTCCCTGTTCCCTGTTCCCTGTTCCCTGTTCCCTGTTCCCTGTTCCCTTCTTCCCCCATGCCACATCTTCTAATTACCGGAGGAGCCGGATTCATCGGCTCAAACTTTGTCCGCTACTGGTGCGATCGCCATCCCGAGGATCACGTGGTGGTTCTCGATGCGCTCACCTATGCCGGAAACCGAGCTAATATCGCTGATTTGTACGAACAGGGTAAACTCACCTTTGTTCAGGGGAATATCTGCGATCGCCCCCTCATCGATCGCCTCTTGCGCGAACATGAGATTGATACTGTGGCCCATTTCGCGGCGGAATCCCATGTCGATCGCTCGATTCTTGGGCCAGAAGCCTTTATCCAAACCAATGTTGTTGGAACCTTCACCCTTCTCGAAGCCTTCCGCAGCCATTACGCCAATCAGCAACGAGGGCGATTTCTCCATGTCTCCACCGATGAGGTGTATGGAAGTCTTAGCCCAGAAGATCCCCCCTTTTCCGAAACAACCGCCTACGCTCCCAATAGTCCCTATTCTGCCTCAAAAGCCGGGAGTGACCATCTGGTGCGTTCCTATTTTCATACTTATGGACTGCCAACGCTGATCACAAACTGTTCTAATAATTATGGTCCGTATCATTTCCCGGAAAAGCTGATTCCGTTGATGTGCATTAATATCCTGTTGGGGAAAGCGCTCCCAGTTTATGGAGATGGGCAAAATGTTCGTGATTGGCTGTACGTTGAAGACCACTGTAACGCCTTGGATACGGTGATTTCTAAGGGACAACCTGGACAAACCTACAACATTGGCGGCAATAATGAAGTTAAAAACTTGGATTTAGTGCATCTCCTCTGTCAGTTGATGGATGAGATGGCGCCTCAGCTTCCGCAGCGTCCGAGTCAGGAGTTGATCACATTTGTCCGCGATCGCCCCGGCCATGATCGACGCTACGCCATTGATGCCACTAAAATCAAAACTGAACTGGGATGGCAGCCATCGGTTACAGTAGAGGAAGGGTTACGACGAACCGTGGATTGGTATCTCAGCCATGAACAGTGGTGGACACCGCTACTCTCGCAAGACTATCGGGAGTACTATGACCAGGTCTATGGTGCTACTCCTAACTCCTAACATCCCAGAGTTAGACACTAGAATGAAGAGAAGGGAGTTATTTTGAGACCAACAGATGCTATCCCTTCTCTTCAGTTGTGGTTAGTCCGATATGTCAAATGCTGTGATAACACCGATTAAAAAACGGATACAGCGACTAAGTAGCCGGATTCCGTTGCGTTTAGTGCTGGTGATTCCGTTTTTGCTCGAAATCACAGTAATTGTTGGGCTGACGGGCTGGTTTTCTTTGAACAAGGGCCGCCAGGCTGTTCATAATTTAGTGAGTCGATTGGCTCAAGAAAAGAGCGATCGCATTGAAACGGAAATTGCTAAGTTTTTAGACGTTCCCTTGACGGTGAATCAGGCGACGGCTAGGGCGATCGCGCGGGAAACTATCGATGTCAGCAATGTTCGCAATTTACAGCCCTTATTTTGGGATCAACTGCAAAGTTTCCCCTCAATTAATGCCATCAGCTTCGGGGAAGCTCGCCAAGGGCATATGATTCGTATTGCAGCACAGCCCAAAACACCACCACTCGACCCATTTCAGCCAGATACCTCTTATTTTATTGAATATGCAGACGCGGAAACCAACGGAGAGTTAATTAGTTTTTCCGTGGATATTTTGGGGCGTATGACAACCGGATTGCGGATGCAAGAGGAGTTTGACGCACGCGATCGCCCCTGGTATAGACGAACCATTGGCTTAGGCCATAGTAACTGGAGTCAACTGTATCGTTCTCTCAGTCAAGCCGCCTATGATGCACTGGTTATCACAGCCTCCCAGCCAATTTATGATGAGAATCATGTGCTTTTAGGAGTTGCCGCTGTCACCCTTAGACTTAAGTATATTAGCACTGTTCTAAATGAAATTGATATTGCTGGAGGAGGACAGGCTTATATTGTCGATTCTACAGGACAATTGATTGGTATTTCTGATGGAAGTGATCCCCTCAATGCCATTCAATCTGATGTTGATGATTCTCATCAGATTGAGCGGCCTTATGCTCGTCATAGTCATCATTCTGTCATTGCTCAATCGGCTCAGTACTTAGAGGAAGAATTTGGACATTGGAGTCAGATTACAGAGCAGAAAAATTTATATTTCAAGACAGCGAATCAGGGCTATTTTTTGCAAGTTCGGCTAATTCGCGATAACTATGGTGTGCGTTGGCGGAGTGTCGTGATTATTCCCGAAGCCAACTTCATGCAAGAAATTGAGGATAATCAGCGTCTGACCTTGCTGTTATGTGCGATCGCTCTCATTGTGGCTGGAATCATCGGTTGGCTAACGGCTCGTTGGCTCACTCGTCCTCTGTTACAACTGAGTAGAATTAGTCAAGATATTGCTAATGGGAAACGCGATCGCACCATTCCCCAGGGAGGAATCCGAGAAATCAGTCAACTCTCGCAATCCTTCGCCGAAATGACTCAACAACTTAATAATTCCTTTGAATCGTTAGAAGATAAAGTGGCGGCTCGCACCGCGCAACTTCAAGAGGCGAAACAAACCGCAGATGCCGCCAATGCCGCTAAAAGTAAATTTATCGCCAACATGAGCCATGAATTGCGAACCCCCTTAAATGGCATTCTTGGCTATGCACAAATTTTGATGCACTCCCAACAGTTAACGCCCCTCGAAACCAAACAACTCAACTCTCTCTATCACTGTGGCAACCATCTCCTCAACTTAATCAACGATATCCTCGATTTTGCGAAAATTGAATCGGGGGAATTAACCATCCACCCAAGACTTGTTAGCTTATCAAAATTGCTTAACACTGTTGTCGAAATATGTCAAGTTAAAGCCAATGAAAAATGGCTAAATTTACAAATTAATGCATCTCCCGAAATTCCCGCCTATATCCTGGTCGATGATAAACGCTTAAAACAAGTCACGATCAACCTTTTAGGGAATGCCATTAAATTCACCGATTGTGGTGGTACAATTGAGTTTCATATTTCTCGTCTCGACTCGCCCCTAGACAAGAAACCCAAAGATGCCGTTTCCCAAGCCATCTCTCAACCCCAGGCCACCCCCATTCCTCAACCCATCTCTCAACAGACAGTATGCCTTAGATTTGAAGTGATCGACAGTGGGATTGGGATTGCAGAATCAGACTTAGAGCGTATTTTTCATCCCTTTGAACAAGTGAGTAGCCCCGAGCGCAACAGTGATGGAACCGGCTTAGGATTAGTCATTGTTCAAGAAATCCTGCATCGGATGGGAAGTGAACTGGAAGTCGAATCGCAACTGGGATCTGGAAGTTGTTTTCGCTTCGATTTAGAGCTTCAGATTGACCAGTATCAACCGGTTAGCGAAAATGGGGCGACCGTGATCGAGTCAAGTACCGGGCCGGCCACAAATCTCCAAGCTTCTGGAATCCCCGAGGAACTTCCCGAACCCGAGGATTTAGCACAACTGTTACATCTGGCGAAGCGAGGAAGTTTAAATCGTCTGGGACAAGAACTTGATGCGATCGCAGAAAAACATGAGAACTTGCACAGGTTTTGTCAACACTATCGTCGCCTAATCGAGCGCTTCCAAGTGCGACAACTGGTGCAGGAACTCGAGCAAGACGTCCAGGCGAAATCGCGGTCACAGGAGAGATCTGAATAATGACGATCCGATCGCTGAGGTGAAAGGTCTCAGAAAAATCTCTCAGGACGATCGCGTCATGAGTTGAGAGAATTGCTGAAAATCGCCTTATTGACCTGACTTGGGGTGAAATTGACCCCTCTCAGGGTGGAAATTGGCGGCAGAGTAAGCTAAGATGGCATGAAAAATGTCTACTAAACTCTTCTGATTTTTGTGTTAAGGTTCTGCAAAAACCTATGAAATTTCATATTCAATCGGACAGCGACATTCCCGCGTCCAACCAACTCTTTAATCAAATTCGCTTTGCGATCGCCTCCCGTCAGTTTCCCCCCGGACATCGGCTTCCGAGTACCCGCCAACTGGCCATGCAGACGGGCCTACACCGCAATACCATCAGTAAAGTCTACCGCCAACTCGAAGACATTGGCTTAGTCGAGGCCCAAGCCGGTTCGGGAATCTATGTCCGCGCCCAGGGCCACGAAGGAGGAGGGACGCATCTGAGTTCCCCCATCTGGGCTCAATATCCCGAAGCCCACGAAGTCATCAAACGCAGTCTCGACGAACTCCTCAATAAAGGCTGTTCCCTCAATGAAGCGCGAGAGTTATTTCTCGGGGAAATTGACTGGCGTTTACGTTGTAGCGCCCGAGTCTTGGTAACAGCGCCACTTCAAGATATTGGCGTAGGGGAGTTGATGTCTCAGGAACTCGAACAAGCCCTGAAAATTCCCGTCCAACTTGTCCCCATGGAGGAGTTGTCAGAGATTCTTGACAAAGCCCATTCAGGAACCGTCGTCACCAGTCGCTATTTTATCGGAGAAGCCGAATCCGTCGCCGCACCCAAAGCCGTGCGGGTGATTCCCATTGATATTTACGATTACGCCAAGGAAACTGAACTCGTCAAAGCCTTAGCTAAAGATAGCTGTTTAGGACTCGTCAGCATCAGTTCCGGGCTGTTGCGCGCCGCTGAGGTGATTGTTCACAGTTTGCGCGGTGATGAATTGTTGGTGATTACCACGGAGTTGGGGAATACCTATAAACTCAATGCAATGGTTCGCAGTGCGCGGACGATTATCTGCGATCGCGCCAGCTTTGAAGCGGTCAAATCTGCGATCCAATCAGCCCGAGATGACCTGATTCGCCCCCCCCAAGTTACCTGTTTCGAGAACTACATCAGCAGCCAGTCTATTGAACTCCTAAAACGGGAGTTAGGTTTAGAGTAACGGGTAAGAGAGGACAGTTTAAACTGAATTAAACCGAAAAAAACTGGGTCTTCTGGGTTCAGGGTGATAAGGAAAATTTATGGCGGATTACATCCGTTGCTGTAGTTGCTGTAGGGGCAAAAAATCCCCTCCTGGGAGGGGCTAGGGGTGGGTTCGCCTCCTGGGAGGGGCTAGGGGTGGGT
>SIHH01000257.1 GCA_004299065.1 Phormidium sp. SL48-SHIP
AATAGGCAATAGAGTTCTTGCCGTCTTTTTATTGCTGGGTGTTCATTTTATGATGATGTGACATTCCCTAAAAGTTTGCAGGTTGGATGTTTGGCTTCGCGTCTGATAACCAAGCCCCTCCCGCCTTTCCTTTGTTTATTTAGCTGTTATCCATAATTATACCAAACAAAAATTATATGGTCAATAATTTAGATTAAAAAAATCAGGCGGATTAGGCGAAGGGAGTGAGGAGAGACTAGAATGCAGAAATTAGGACGATGGAATTGGTCAACCGGCCTTTATGGTTAAATATGATGGGGTTGATCATAAAACTTGAACGGGATGGACACGCGGGAACTGAAATTTGTCTTGAATCTGTTGGGAGCGCCGAATTACCGAGCGCCCATCTCTCAGGTGAAACCCAACCATCGCACGAAAGCCGCAGAGCGGGATACGATCTGTCGGAGTCTTCGCGATCGCGGACTGGTTGACTGTAGTGAAGAGATCGTTGAGTTTCGCATTGCACCTCCCGGAATGGCTCTGCTGCGGCTCGATACGAGTCGCCTCCCGGTGACGGAGGATGAAATTGTGGTGTTAAAGGCTTGTGCGGAGGGGTCTATCTGCGCCAAGGATCTCAACCTCGCCAGCGATCGCCGTCAAGTGGTACTACAAAAACTCAGTGAACGAGGACTCATCAAAGCCGAAGCCACGCGAATTGAAGATGTTTGGCTGACCAACTTTGGCCTGGACTATCTCCACGATGACTATACCCCCAAAGGGAGTGGCTTAGAACTGAGCCTGGATCATCTGAGCTGCTATCTGCAATTTTTGCGTAAACGGGACGGGAGCGCCTCAATTTCTCACGATAGCCTCGCCAAACAGCAACCCCATGAACCGATCAATCCGCAGCGACGCTTGACGGAAAAGCCGAATGATGCCGATATTTGGTATGTCATTGAAGAACTCGATCGCCAACTCGACACCCATAACTATCTTCCCATCTTCTATCTCCGGGAGCGCTTACAACCTCCCCTAACCCGTGCTGAACTCGATAGCGCCCTATATCGTCTGCAACGAGATGATCGCCTAGAACTGAGTTCTCTGCAAGAAGCGGCTCACTATAGCCCAGAGCAAATTGAAGCGGGAATCCCCCAAGACATTGGCGGTCCCTTATTCTTCTTGATTCGTAACTAACGTTAACCCTGATTCCCTCACCTCCCGGTATCACTATGACCGAGATTGATCGCATTATCCAACGCGCCCCTAACCCCTTTGATACGGAAACCTTTTGGTCCGGGAATTTTTGGCAGGAAATCCAAAATCCTGAACTCACGGTTGACTCAATTCACCAAGAGGTTCTCCAGGAAATTGAGGGCGTATTAGATCAAGTCTCCGAGGATCGGCGCAGTCGCACCTTACTCTTAGAAGGGGAAACGGGGTCCGGGAAAACCTATCTCTTGGGCCGACTCAAACGTCAACTGCAAACCCCCAATCAAAATCGTCTCCCTCGGGCCTTTTTTGTCTAT
Source organism: Phormidium sp. SL48-SHIP (assembly GCA_004299065.1). Classification (GTDB taxonomy): domain Bacteria; phylum Cyanobacteriota; class Cyanobacteriia; order Cyanobacteriales; family Geitlerinemataceae; genus Sodalinema. The sequence continues at coordinate 1,506 of SIHH01000257.1, forward strand.
ATTGAACCCTTCACCGCCAGCGATTATATTTGGCGGCATATTCTGCGCTATACCGTTGATAGTCTTTTAGAAACCCCTGAGGGTTTGGATAAGTCACAGTTGTTAATCTGGCTAGAGGGACTTTCAGACTTAAAAAAACGAGGACTGGTGGATTGGTTGCGAGGAGAACGGCAATTGTTTATCCGTAAACTCTTGGAAACCTATCCCTCAGGAATTTACAACGCTCAAGAGTTTTTTGGTGTCTTATATCATCTCACCGACTCAGAACTCTATCCCATCGCCTGTGAATGGTTGCGCGGTGATGATTTAGATGATGAATCCCTGCGCAAACTCGGTGTTCAGGGGACGATTGATACGGAAGATGCTGCCCAGAAAACCTTAGCTAACTTTGGGCGCATTGCTGAGGCAACGTTGCCGATTGTACTCTGTTTTGATCAACTGGATAACATCGCCCGCGATCGCCAAGGACATCCCGATTTAGAATCCCTATTTCGGGTGAACGCCATACTGCATACTCAGAAGGTGAAAAACTTTCTGTTTATTATTAGTATTATCACCGATACTTGGCGGCAAAATGCGTCTCATATTCCGGCCACAGACCGCGATCGCCTCGATGCGAACCTGCGCCTTAAACAAATCAGTCTCGATCAAGCCGAAGCCCTCTGGGCCAGCCGTCTCTATAGCCTCCATGGCCAAACCTATCCTCAACCCACGTCCCCCATTTATCCCCTCATTCGTCCGGCTTTAGATGGCAAATTCCCTGGTGGTAAAACACGTCCTCGTAACACCTTGATTTTGGGGAGACGACTCTATCAAGAGGCAAAATTACAACGACTACAGGTCGATGTTTCCCAGGAGGATTTTGCCCAGAAAGCCCTAGCCGCACCGGCGATTCCCACTGATGCCCAAAGTGATCCTATCGCGGCGTTCAAACTGGTTTGGATTAAGAAGTTAAAGCAAACCCGCGAACGAGTCCAAAAAATCCGTCAATACGCCGCCCCCGAGTTAGTGCAAATGTTAGCGGAGGTGGTTCGGGCCTTACAAATGGAAGATGTGCAGCCACGCTTACTTCCCAGCCGCACCTATGCCAGTTATTCGATCAGTTATCGTCATCCCGGAACCACGGAACGAGTGGGCATGGTTTGGTCAGAAGATACGAATATGGTCAAGTTTTTTCACCTCCTCAAAGGTTGTGAAGAGGCGTTATCCAACCAGCTTTGTCAGTCTTTACAGTTGATTCGGGCTGAGGGAGTGGGTTCGCCAAGCAATCGTGGCTATCAACTCTATACGGAGATTTTTGGTCAACCGCAAAATAATCATTTTATGTCTGATTTAACCTCGGTTCAATATCTGGCGACTCACCATGCTTTGGTGAATGATGCTTTATCGGGGGAATTAGTGGTTGGCGAAGAAACCCCCAATGGTACTCGTTTAGAGTCTTTAGTCCGGCAAACAGGGGTATTACAAGATTGTCCCCTACTGCAACAGTTGGGCTTTTTTGAGATAACATCGAGCCAAGATTCAGCGGAACAATCCTTGCAAGCTATTGAAGATTTTATGATTAACCGCGTTTTAAACCAGCAATGTATGGCGATTCAACAGTTGATTGAAGAGGCGATCGCCCAGTTTGGCGGTGCGAGTAAACAACAGGTTCACCAACTGATTCAGAGTTTATCTCTAAGCGATCGCCCCCTGCAAATTCTCGATCCCAACGTCCCCCTAGAAGAACAACTGATCATCTCTATCACCTAACCCCTTCGGGTCTAGCCTGTTACCTCTTGGCTTCCCCGCTTGGGCTAGGGGTGGGTTCTCCCCCGGTTCTCTGTTCACTTCTTTTCTCTTTTTCCTCTTGCCTTTTACCTCTTGCCTTTTATGTTATGGTTTCTATCGACCAGATTATTCAACGCACTGTGAACCCTTTTGACTCGACAACCTTTCGCCCCGGTAATTTTTGGCATGATGATAATAGCCAACAGGCGACCATCAATTCCATTCATCAAGAGATTGTCTCAGGGGTTTCGCAGCTATTAAACCAGGTTGAAGGCGATCGCCGTAGTCGAACCATTGTCCTCTCAGGAGACTCAGGATCGGGCAAAAGCTTTCTCCTGGGGCGTTTAAAACGAACCCTCAACCCCCAAGCCTTTTTTGCTTATATTGGTCCCTGGCCCGAAAGTGATTATATTTGGCGCCATACGTTGCGCCATACCATTGATAGTTTAACTTGTGTGCCTGAAGGAGAAACTGAATCGCAATTACTTCTTTGGTTGAATAGTTTGTCGGCATTTCGAGATGAAGGATTACTCAAAAAAGTCATTGGCGAACGCAATTTATTTATTCATAATTTCAAATCGACGTATCCCTCGGGAATCTATAACGCGAATGAATTTTTCAGTATTCTCTATCACCTTACCAACCCTGAACTCTATCCCCTCGCCTGTGATTGGCTGAAAGGTGATGATTTAGATCACGAAAGTTTAAAACTCTTAAATGTCCGCAGTTCTATTGAAACTGAACATCAAGCCCAAAATATTTTAGGTAACTTTGGTCGCATCGCCACCGCCACGCAACCGATTGTTTTGTGTTTTGATAACTTAGATAATGTCGATCGCAGCAATCGCGGCTATATTGACTTACAGGCATTGTTTAATGTTAATTCAATTATTCACAACCAAAAACTGAAAAACTTTTTGGTGATCATTAGTATTATTACCGATACTTGGCGTGAAAATTCGCCCCATGTGCAGCCAGCCGATTTAGCCCGCGTTGACCAAGAATTGCACTTGCGCCCGGTGGATATTCCAGCGGCGATCGCCCTCTGGGAAAGTCGTATTTCCCCCCTTCATCAACAAGCCGATTCGACTCCAAACTCGTCTCTTTATCCCCTCTGTGAAGCCGACTTACATCGTAAATTCCCCGGAAATCAAGCCCTACCCCGTTCCGTCTTAATGTTGGGGCGACAGGAGTTTCAGAAAGCAAAACTAAAGCTGCAAAATAAGACAACAGTTACCCAAGAAGTCGATCAACTGGCGGCGTTTCACTTAACCTGGGAGAACGAACTGGCAAAATCTCGTAAAACCGTTCAAGAAATTCGTCAGTTTTCCGCCCCAGAATTGATGAAGATGTTACGAGAAGCCTTAGAAGCCTTAAACGTGACGGGAGTGGAACCCAAACTCTTAAAAAGTCCGACCTATAGCCGTTATTCTCTAAGTTTTTATTGGTCCTTAACTCTGGGACGAATTGGGGTAATTTGGATTGAAGAACCCAATTTAAACAGTTTTTGCCGGGTTATGAAATCTTGTCAGGACGCCCTACGCAAAAACACGTGTCAATATCTTTATTTGATTCGGGCGGAGAATTTAGGGGTTCCCAAGAATCAGGGCTATCGCCGTTATCAAGCCTTATTTGTGGATTCGATTCATAAACATATTATTCCCCAAATTGAATCGTTACAGATTTTAGCCACTTATCATAGTTTAGTTAATGCGGCTGAGGCGGGAGATTTGCTGGTGGGCGATCGCCCTGTGAATCGTCAGCAACTCAAAGAATTGGTGATTGATTCTGAGGTTCTTCAAAGCTGTCGTTTGTTGCAAAATCTCGGTGTTTTTGAACGAAATCTGGGCAGCTTGTTACCGCAACAGACGTCAGATGGGGTTCAAAGTGAAGAATCTCTAATGCGGGAACGCCTCAAAGAATATATGTTTGCGCTGGTAAAAACTCAGCAGTTAGTGGGGCGTAATGTGTTAATGGAGAGTACGCGATCGCAGTTTCCTGAGATTAACCGCGAGGGAATTGATGGGGCAATTGGGGTATTGTGTGATGAGGGGGCGATCGTGATTCTCAATCCTGAATCTGACGCCGCCGAACAATTAATTACGGTGAACTCGTGAACATTCTTCTCAAGCCCTTGCCGAATCCGGTGCGTTCCGGCAAGCTTAATAGGGTTGCTAAAAAAACAAATTGACTGA
>SIHH01000258.1 GCA_004299065.1 Phormidium sp. SL48-SHIP
CCCAGGCTTCAGGGGCTAGGCTAATGAGCCGTTTGCTGCCGATGTCTGCTTTTTTGACCATGGGATGAAGATTTATGAGGTTTGGTCATCACACCAACGCTCTAGTTCCTCGATGCTGTTCAAGGTCAAATAGTGTTTGGCGAGGGTGTTGAGCTGCTCAGATGATAAGTTCTCAACTCGCTGGCGAGTTTCAAAGGGGAGAACCCCGAATTGCTCAGTGAGTAGGTTCACAACCAGCTCAATTTTGCCCTGCTGAAGTCCCTCTTTCAAAATTTCCTGATACCAGGGTGATTCTCGTAAAACAGCCATATCCCACCTCATGATTTCTTGAATAACTGACGCATCTAAGACAAACGACGCGAAAAACGATAACAGGGGTTCTAACTCCTGTAATTGTTCATTGGCTCGCAGTTGAATGAGAGCTTGTTGAACCTGTTGCGGCTCGTTTCCTCCCTTAAGAATGGGAACAAAGGGTAACAGCGTTGAGAGGTTATCACGAAACACCAGTTCCACATCGACTTCCCAAAGATTGATGACTCGGTAGTCTTGACTGGCTTCAATCCCCATAAACTCGGAACGATAGGTGCTAGGGATTTGGGGGGTCTTGCCTGGGGGAAGGATGTTGATGAGAACTGGATAGACGGGTAGGTGATAGCGCTCCTCAGCTAACGCCACGTAAGCCCGTATTCTCAGGGGCATATGCTTATCGTAGCGCAGTTGTAATTCGTTCAAGACCAGGAACTCTCCCTGGTCAGGACTGCGCACTTTGATTAAGACATCATTCTCTCGGCTAATCCATTGGAAATCTGAGGTTAAGAACTCTGTGACGGTTAGGTCCGGTTGTTGAGTGACCCAGGTCACCCAGGCTTCAGGGGCTAGGCTAATGAGCCGTTTGCTGCCGATGTCTGCTTTTTTAGCCATAAGTCTCTATGCCCGGTTAAGCAGCTTTAGCAACAACGGCGCCATCGGTGAGCAGTTCGATCGCCTTCTGGTAGGGCAAATCAGCGGCTGTGCCGACTTCATCGCGACGGATGGGATTTTGAGGGACTACGAAGTCCGGGGTAATGCCGAGTTTATTGATGTCCTTGTGGCTGGGGGTTTCGTATTTGGCCACGGTGACGGCAATTCCTGAGTCGTCGGAGAGGTCAAAGAGGGACTGAATTAGACCTTTGCCAAAGGTGCGTTCTCCCACGAGTTGGGCGCGGCGATTGTCTTGTAAGGCGCCGGCTAGGATTTCACTGGCGCTGGCGGTACCCTGGTTGACCAAGACCACTAAGGGGGCGTCGGTGAGGGCATCATGGCCCGCGTCAAAGCTGCCTAAGACGGCTTGGCGGTTGACGGTGTAGACAATGGTGGCGTCGTTGAGCCAAAGACGGGCGATTTCCACTCCTGCTTGGAGTAATCCGCCGGGGTTGTTGCGTAAATCTAGGATATAGGCGGCGGCCCCCTGGTCTTCCAGGTCGCTGATGGCCTGGGTCATCTCTTCGGTGGCGTTGGCACTGAATTGATTGAGGCGAATATAGCCAACGGGGGTGCTGTCTTCAGCTTGGGTGAGATTGTAGCTGACGGGGTTAAGGGCGATGCGATCGCGGATAATCTCAATCTCCTCGACTTGGCCCTCATCCAACCGTTGTACTTGTAGAGTTACGGCTGTTCCCACGGTTCCTCGCATCCGGGTGGCGGCTTCATCGAGAGAGAGATTCTCGGTTGAGACACCATCGATGTCTAAAACTAAATCCCCCGGTTGAATGCCCGCTTCATCGGCGGGAGAGCCGGCAATGGGGGCGATGACTTTAATATGTTTACTCTCGGGGTCAATGGCAATTTGTAAGCCAACTCCGGTTAATTCACCGGCGGTATTAACTTGCAGATTGCGGTAGTTATCGGGGCGCAACAGACGGGTAAAGGGGTCATCGAGTTTGGCCAACATTTCCTCGATGGTCTCGTAGGCAGCTTCTCGGGTCTCTAGGGGCGATCGCAAGGCCTCCTGGCGGATTTTCCACCAATTTTGTCCATTAAACGAATCATCGACGTAGGCGCGGTTGACGACTCGCCAGACCTCTGAGACGAGTTTCTGTTCTTCGGTCAGGGCGAGGGCGGAGGGCATTGCTCCCAACCAGCCCCAGAGTCCGAAAAGCAATGAAAGAAGAAGTCCGAAGCTAATGGCGCGTTTGTGCATGAGAAAACCCGGCATCCAAAGTTGCGAAATATTAATGTTTCCTCAGTGTGCCAAAGTTCTGGGCATCTGCCTAGTCCATCGGCTGAGTCTAAGGGCTAGAGTTCTTCTTTGGGGCGATCGCGGGTCTGCGTTCCCCCCTAACGCCCAAGCTGTGTTACATTTTCTATAAGAGACTTTAACCGTTCCGCCTTCGAGCCTGTCAGGAGATTTCGACCTCGTGATGATGTCTGGAATCTTCTCCGTCCGTCTGAGGGCATGACGATGCCCAATTCTCGGGTGTCGTGCTAAACTTCACAAACCGCAATATATCTAACGCACTGACTTTATGTTTTCTAAGGAAGTCACTGAGTCTAAACCCTTCAAGTGGTTTAACGAACGCCTCGAAATTCAGGCGATCGCTGACGACATCACCGACAAATACGTTCCGCCCCACGTTAACATCTTCTACTGCCTGGGTGGCATCACCCTGGTCTGCTTCTTGATCCAGTTCGCGACTGGGTTCGCCATGACCTTCTATTACAAGCCGACGGTCACGGAAGCCTACACCTCGATTCAATACCTGATGACGGAAGTCAACTTCGGTTGGCTAATTCGCTCGATTCACCGCTGGTCTGCCAGCATGATGGTGTTGATGATGATTCTGCACGTCTTCCGGGTTTACCTGACGGGTGGTTTCAAAAAACCTCGGGAACTCACCTGGGTCACCGGCGTGATCCTAGCTGTCATTACCGTGACGTTCGGTGTGACCGGCTACTCCCTCCCTTGGGACCAAGTGGGCTACTGGGCTGTCAAAATTGTTAGCGGCGTTCCTGAAGCCATCCCCGTTGTGGGTAGCTTCATGGTGGAACTGCTACGCGGTGGAACCAGCGTGGGCCAATCGACCCTGACTCGTTTTTACAGCTTGCACACCTTCGTCCTCCCCTGGTTGATTGCGGTGTTCATGCTGTTGCACTTCCTCATGATTCGCAAACAAGGGATTTCGGGTCCGTTGTAAACCCGAGGTGACCCCTTGGGCGACCTTCTTGACCCGTCTAAGGTTCCGTGGCTCCCTCAGCCGGCCGAGTTAGGGTGGCTTTGCTAAACTAACCTCTAGCTGAATCACCACGGACAACCGCCCTGTTGCAGCATATCCCCTTGCAGGAGAACACCCGAATACTATGTCTACTTTGAAAAAACCGGATCTTAGTGATCCTAAACTACGCGCCAAATTGGCCCAAGGGATGGGTCATAACTATTACGGCGAACCCGCTTGGCCTAACGACCTCCTCTATGTGTTCCCGGTGGTGATCTTGGGAACCTTGGCTTGTGTTGTGGGCTTAGCGGTTCTCGACCCCGCGATGATTGGTGAACCCGCTGATCCCTTTGCGACGCCTCTGGAAATTTTGCCGGAATGGTATCTCTATCCTGTGTTCCAGATTCTGCGTGTTGTTCCTAATAAACTGCTCGGAATTGGTCTGCAAACCCTAATCCCTCTGGGTTTGATGCTGATTCCCTTCATCGAAAACATTAATAAGTTCCAAAACCCCTTCCGCCGGCCCGTGGCGACCTCGATGTTCCTGTTTGGAACTTTGGTCACCCTCTGGTTGGGGATTGGGGCGACTCTTCCCATTGATAAGTCTCTCACCTTTGGTCTGTTTTAAATTCAGACTGAACGGGTGACTGGATTGTCTCACAAATGCGTCTGTTAGATTCCTGGATTCTTCTGCTCGTTTAGGCGATGGATCTCATGAATCTGACAGGCGTTTTGTTATGGTATGTGTTGTTTATTCCCTTGGCGTATGAAAGGCGATTCGTTTCCTCAACCCCTAGACCGCGTGGCGATCGCCGCCATGGTCATCTTGAGCCTAATCACAATTCTCTTGCTCGTCGGCGGGGATAAAAGTATCCCTCGGGTTCGCGGTTTCAGTTGGCAGGAAACAACGATTAGTTCGGTTGATCGTGCCTTTACTCTGCGCTTTAATCGTCCCATGAATCGCGATAGTGTCGAGAGTAACCTGCAAATTGACCCGCCACTTCCGGGGAAAATCAGTTGGGCCGGGGAACGGATGGCCTACACCCTTCTCTATCCCGCCCCTTATGGGACAACCTACACCCTACAACTCTCGGGGGCGCGCGATCGCTTCGCAGACTCTGATGACACCGAACACTATATTGAACCCTTCCAAGCCCCCTTCCAGAGCCGCGATCGCGTGATGCTCTATCTCGGCTCCGAAGGGAGCGAACGAGGGCGACTGGTGCTGTATAACTTCAGCCAAGACCAAAAAACCATCCTCACCCCCTCAGATTTGAGTGTTCTCAGCTTTGAGATGTATCCTGATGGCGATCGCATCCTCTTTTCGGCTCTGGACCGCAACGCCGACCGTCGAGGACTGACGGACAGCCGAATTTATACTGTTACCACGGGCCTTGATTTCAGCTCCGAAGACGCCGACGCACCGGGGCGCGTTCAACGTATCCTCGACAACGACACCTATCAGAATCTACAATTCGCTCTCGCTCCCGATGGAACGACTATCGTGGTCCAACGAGCCAGGCGCGATCGCCCTGGAAGTGACTTTGGCCTCTGGGTCATTCGCGAGGGAGACGATCCTGAGCGTTTCCCGACGGAACCGGGTGGAGAATTTGTTATTGCACCCAACAGTAAGGAGTTAGCCATCGCCCAAGGTCAAGGGGTGGCCCTACTCTCAATTGAACCGGGAACTGAAGGGAATGAGCCATTGCAATTCTTCCCCCAATATGGTCGCGTCATGGGCTTTACTCAAGATGGACGAGCCGCCGTGATGGTGAAGTTTAACAGCGACTATACTCGCTCCATGGTCGTTGTACCGAATATCGGCGAACCCGAAGAAATCCTACGCACCAGTGGCTCAATTCTTGATGCTGAGTTCGATCCCAGCGGACGCTACATCTACGCTCTGGTGACTGAACTCCTTGAAGCGGATGAGTACATTGAACAACCCTACATCCTGGCTCTCGACTTAGAGACTCAGGATTCCCAAGAACTGGTACGCTTTGAACGCAGTTCTCTGGATCTGAACATGAGTTTAGCTCCCGATGGTCAAGCTATTCTCTTTGATCGTCTGGGTATTGTCCCGCCTAATGAACGCCCTGATGCACCGCTGACCTCTTCGGGTGGGGCGATCGACACTAGCGAACTGTGGATTCTCTTTCCTCTCGTCAATGCTCAAGGAGAATTGACTCGTCCTCAACCCGAACAACTCCCTCTGGATGGTTTTAATCCTCGCTGGCTGCCTTGATGGGGAATAGGGAA
>SIHH01000259.1 GCA_004299065.1 Phormidium sp. SL48-SHIP
GGGCATAACCCACCCCTAACCCCTCCCAAGAGGGGAAGGCAAGAGGCAAGGGGCAAGAGGCAAGGGGCAGCAGGCAACAGACGTAACCGATGTTGGGGCGTACCCTGGGGGTTGCTCGCTCTCTTGGGTGGGGAAAATACTGTCTTTGGAAGGATGTTGAAGCGGCTAAAATTGGCTTTAATGGAGGGTGATGTTACCAAGAGGCTTGTCCTATGGATCTAATTGTCACCTGGCTCATTATGTCTGTGAGCTTTTTCATTATCTCTAAACTGCCTCTCGGGGTAGAAGTGGATGACCTAACGACGGCGTTGGTTTCGGCGGCGGTGTTCGGTATCCTTAATGCTTTCCTGAAACCGGTTTTTGTGGTTTTGGGCTTCCCAGTCGTGGTCCTCACCTTCGGACTGTTTATGCTTGTGATTAATGCAATCATTTTTGGGTTGGCGGCTTGGCTGGTGAGTGGTTTTCGCCTGCGGTGGGGCATTTGGAGTGCTTTGCTGGGTTCGATCGCCCTCAGCTTAATCAACTCGATCCTCACTCAGCTTTTGGCTGCCTAGTACTCTGAGACGATGGGTGTTCTTGACTCGGCTCTGACCGGGTTCAAGGCTCTGTTTTTCAACAGTTTTAGAATAACGTTAGAACAACGTTAGAATAACGTTAGAACAAGTCAATAATCAATGGTTTGATTAGCAAAAAGGGCTAAATTATCAAGTTAAATTTGGGTTAAATTTCGATTGAATTTGAGTTTGCTATGGATTTAAGTTGAGAGTTAGCCCTTTATTGATAGAGTTGTCAGTGACCGAAATCACAATCCTGGAATGGCCCGGCACTGAGTCAGGATGTTATGCTAAACGATGTATGCTAAAAAATGATAGTAAACCTGTTTGTCATTCGTTAAATTATCCTAACAATGGAGACCTCAATTGATTGCGCGACAGCCTGTGTGAATGGCTGTGTTTTGGGAGATGACTGCCCGAATCGTGAATATGCGGCATCGGCGACGAAATTTATTGATAACACGTCTTTAGATCAGATTCACGATATCGCTGAGGCGGCTCGCAGACGCAAACTCAGCGAACCCCCGAAATGGGTCATCCCTGACTTTCTCGATTCTGATTCCTAGATTCAGATCCCTTAACGGTGTTTTGATTTGGGGCTAAATTGGGCCTTTGGGTCAGTGTTAGCCCATCGCAGGGAAACTCCGTGAAACGCCAGCGAAATGTTAAGGAGTCTTAACGTTGAGTGCAGGTTAGGCTTTGAGTTTCGCGAACGGTTCGGGATTTTACCCCGGTTTTGTTGGCTCAGTAACAGTCGACAAGCGTAAGGTTCACTAGGATGTTTTCAGATACTGATTTTTGTATCTGCTCTTTGCAAGCGTGTGTTAAGAACAAGTGTTTATGGAATCGGATAGTCAATCGGCTCGTTTAGAACAACCTCCGGGAACGGGACTGGCCCAATGGGTGGGAACGTTAATTGCGGTGTTGACGTTGACGTTGCCCCTGTTGATGATTTTTGTCTACTCAGCGAGAACCGTGAATCTCCCAGCGTCGGAGGTGTCGCAGGGGGGCGATCGCATCGGCCAACTGGTGAACCTGCGGTTGGCGGCCAAGCGGTGAGACCGTTTGGGGTTAAAATGATTGGGTTTGACAGCCGACTCTCGGTTCTGTCGGCTGTGCCACGGTGGAGAACTCTATCGTGGGCCGATTATGTCAACTCAGTCAGTTTAGGAGCTTACCTGTGGATTTATCGCGTATTCCCGCTCAACCCAAACCCGGCCTCGTGAATGTCTTGATTGAAATCGCTGGCGGAAGTAAGAACAAGTATGAATTTGATAAGGACTTAGGCTGTTTCGCCCTCGATCGCGTCCTGTTCTCGTCGGTTCACTATCCCTTTGACTACGGGTTCATTCCCAACACCCTCGCCGATGATGGCGATCCTCTCGATGGGATGGTGATGATGGATGAACCGACGTTCCCCGGCTGTGTGATTACGGCTCGTCCCTTGGGAATGTTAGAAATGATTGACGGCGGCGATCGCGATGAGAAACTGCTCTGCGTTCCCGCTGAAGACCCTCGCTATGCTGAATATACCTCGTTGGAGAATGTGGAGAAACATCGTCTCGACGAGATTGCTGAGTTCTTCCGTACCTATAAAAACTTAGAGAAGAAGGAAACCGAAATTCTCGGCTGGAAAGATTTAGATGCGGTTAAGCCCCTGATCGATGAATGCGTCAAAGCTTACAAGTAAAATTGAATTAGGGCCAGGACCCGAGTTCCCGAAAATGGAACCGGGTTCAGGCCATTCAATGCTTGTTCACGCCTGAAGCCAGAGTCACCGAGTCACTATTATGCAGCGATCGCTCCTGTACGCCAAACTCCATAACTGCACTCTAACCGGGTCAAATCTTGACTATATGGGGAGCATTAGCATCGATCGCACCCTCCTCGATGAAGTGGGGATTGTTCCCTATGAACAGGTGCAAATTGTCAATGTTAACAATGGCCAGCGATTGATGAGTTATGTCATCTCAGCACCTCCCCAGTCAGGATTGATTGAACTCAACGGTGCAGCGGCTCGCTTGGGGATGAAGGGCGATCGCCTGATTATTATGGCCTATGCTCAGTTTTCCGCCGAAGAACTGCAACATCATCAGCCGAAGGTGGTGATTCTCGGCCAAGATAACTGCATTGAAGCCGTGCATCATTATCCTCATCCCTTGGCGGCGATCGAGCATCACACCGCTGAAGCCCAACTGGTGTAGTCTGGGATGATGTCTGGGATGATGCAGATTTGGCAATTGGGGGAACAGGGGCTGTTGCAACGATTGCAGCGGTTTTGTCCCCCCGATATTATCGGTGATGATGCAGCGGTGTTGTCGTTTCCCCCACAGCAATCCCTCGTTGTCACCTCAGATACCCTCGTCGATGGTGTTCATTTTAGCCCCCAAACCACGGCTCCCGAGGATGCGGGTTGGCGAGCCGTGGCGGCCAATCTCTCGGATTTGGCGGCGATGGGAGCTGAACCTTTGGCCATTACCGTGAGTTTGGCTCTTCCTCGGGAGACTGAGGTGGCTTGGGTTGAGGCACTGTATGGGGGCATGGCCGCCTGTTTAGAGCGGTTTGCGACGCCTCTGGTGGGGGGGGATGTCTGTCGTTCGCAGCAGGCTGTGATTGCGATTACGGCCTTTGGCTCGGTGATGCGGCCCATCTATCGTCATCAGGCTCAGGTGGGGGATGCGATCGCCGTCACTGGACCCCACGGAGCTGCCCGAGCCGGGTTAGAATTGCTTCTCCAGGACGGTCAGTGGCGCGATTTAGACCCACAAATCCGTCAAAACTTCATTTGCGCCCATCAGCGACCTCTGCCCCGTTTAGACCTATTAGCGCCTCTGAAACAGTTGGGGGTTGAGCGGTTGGCGGGGATGGATAGTTCCGATGGTTTGGCTGATGCGGTGCTTCAACTGGCTCGTGCGAGTGGGGTTAAGGCCCAGTTGTGGGGCGATCGCCTGCCGATGCCAGCGGGGTTATCGCAGATGGTAGACTCAGACCAAGCTCGGGATTGGCTATTATGGGGCGGTGAAGATTTTGAGTTGGTGTTGTGTTTAGCACCTGAGGCGGCTGAGCGGTTGAGCCAGGTGGTTGAGGGCGTCTCCATTATTGGTGAGATAGTAGCGGGACAAGGGGCTGTCTTGCAATTGGGCGATCGCCTCGAAACCCTGGCGATGGACTCAGGCTTTTGTCATTTTTAGGACTGCATAAAACGGCATCAATAACAGTAGTCTTTGATACAAGAAATCATCTCAGACCTTCGCTATAGTAGTGTTAGGGATATTATTCTTTCAATTGTCGATTAAATCCTAAATCCTTGAACCTTCTAAGCGAGAATTGGCTGAAATTTGACTAAATGAGTCGTTTGAGTTAATCCCATCTCATCATCTAGGTCAGGGAATGACGATAACGCTCAGATTAACAAGATAATGGGGAATCCTAAACTGAGTGGTTTAGATGGGATAGCTCCTCGAAGTTGGAGCGAGATAAAACATCATATGGAGCAGTGGAAAACGACCCAAGCCGTCAATGCGGCCATTGTGAACATCAGCGGCCGTCAACGGATGTTATCACAACGGATTGCCATGCTCTCATTGCGGTGGAGCTGTAGTCAAAATCAGCAAGAACGAGCGAAACTTCGCCAAGAACTTGTGGATTTGCGGGAGTTAATGGAACAATCCCATGAAGGGTTATTAACGGGAAATGCTCAACTGCATCTTCCCGGCAATCCCTCGGAAATCGTCCGTCAAATGTATTTTGAGCCTCCCTGGGAAGTTGATCGGCAAGTTCGAGATTATCTCGATCAACTTCGACAGTTGTTGCAGACGGATGAGCAGGAGATTACCCCAGAGCAGCCCAACGTACAAGCGATATTAGAGGCGGCTTCAACCACATTGCTGCCCGCTTTAGATGCGGTTGTGAGTCAATATCAACGCGAAAGTGAAGCCGAGCAAGCTATCATTACCGAGCACCAAATTCAACTGTATCAGCAAAGTTGCCGGGCGGCGGAACAGGCCCAAAAACAAGCCCAGGAATTGGAACTGGCGTTGGCGGAACTGCACGATATTCAGTCGAAGTTACTGCAAACGGAAAAAATGTCAAGTTTGGGGCAATTGGTGGCGGGAGTGGCCCATGAGATTAATAATCCGATTAACTTTATTTCTGGGAATATCAGCCATGCGTCAGCCTATGTGACGGATTTGTTGCATCTGTTGCGTTTGTATCAAGCCGCCTATCCAGCCACAGCGACGATTCAAGCCGAAGCCGAGGCTATGGATCTCGAATTTGTGCAAGAGGATATTGTTAAACTCTTGGAGTCGATGAAAACCGGCAGCGATCGCATCCGGCAGATTGTCACCTCCCTGAAAACCTTTGCCCGTATGGATGAAGCGGACTATAAACGGGTGGATATTCACGAAGGCATTGATAGCTCCCTGCTGATTTTACAACATCGTCTCTATGCCCAGGGCGATCGCCCCCCCATCGAGGTTCGCCGTCACTACAGTCCCATTCGGGCCATTGACTGTTACGCGGGCCAACTCAATCAAGTCTTCCTGAATATCCTCAATAATGCCATTGATGCCCTCGATGAACGCGATCGCCGTCGTCGCCGCGAGGATATACAGGCCAACCCCAGTTTTATCGAAATCTATACCTGCACTCTGCCCAAAAACTGGGTGCAAATTCGCATCTGTGACAACGGCATCGGGATTCCCGAATCTCACCGTTCGCGAATCTTTGACCCCTTTTTTACCACCAAACCCGTTGGCCGGGGAACCGGACTCGGGATGTCCGTCAGCTATCAGATCGTCGCTGAACTCCACGGCGGCAAACTCGACTGTATCTCGAAACTGGGACAGGGAACAGAATTTATCATCGAGATCCCCATGCAGAC
>SIHH01000260.1:0-1557 GCA_004299065.1 Phormidium sp. SL48-SHIP
AGCCATGACACGAGGCTAGATTCCCACATTGTAGGGGCGAAAAATTTTTCGCCCCTACTACTAACGCCGGGTTTCTAGATATTGACCAATCATCAGTTCTTCCCCATCGCGACAAATGACTGTTTGACGAGTGCGGTATTTTTCGCCAATCAGTTTCAATTCCTCCTCAAAGGTTGAATTGTTGTACTCAGTTCTTAAACACATCGTCTCGGGATTGGTGAACCAGAAATCGGCGATAACTGGCTTAGGAGTGGCGAAACCCCGATCGCGGTAGAGAATATCCCCCCGAACCCCAAACACGGTTTTTCCCCGACTGGGTTTGCGGCTGACTCCCTCATAATGGCTTTCCCAAGTGACACGACTCCCACAGACAAAGGGATGATCCCCCTCAAGTTGGTGGCGTTGCGCTAACTCCCGTAATAACTCCTGTTCTGGTTCGAGGAATTCGACTGTAATCAGGCTGGTGACTTCTTGGGTTTCACCGCTGTTGAGGCTGTAGTAGCGACGTTGGGATGTCCAGTCTCCGGCGCAGTTGCGGAAAAACTGTTCAGCCAAAGCCTCAGCCGTTAGCGGTTGATGGTGTAGAGATAGAGTCATGGAACCTCACAGAGATAGGTGCGGGATAGGATAGAGGAGCGATCGCCGGACCGACCCCTAAATCCTGTTCGCTGGACAAGAGTTGCCGTCATTTGTCAAGCGGTTCAAATCTATCTTAATAGAACGCAATCAATTGTAACAATGTTGACAGACTTAAACAGACCCCATTCGTCCCTCAACCCAACGCTCCCTAAGGATTAAAAGCAAAAGAACGAGGAGATTTACCGATGGGTCGCTCATCCTGTTCCTGAACCGCTATGGTGACATTAGGACTAGAACCAGACTGTTAGCCCTGAACTGTTTTCCGCTAATTTAAGGAAAATTCAAACCAATTGAGCTAGAACTTGCCCAAATCTTATGGAACTGAAGATTTTTCAAGAGTTTTTTGACTGTTGCGTCGGTCATTGGAGTACAGAACGGACTTATCACTACATGACGCGCCAAGAGGTGGAGCGATCGCACACGGATTTCGTCGTCCATCCTCTCGCCAACGACCTCAAACGCAAAGTCCTCACCGACAACAGCTATGCACTTTCCGATCCCCTCGATCCCCTTCCCGGCTACCATCTCGAATTCGCCACCATTTCCGAAACCGGGGAAAACGTCCAACAGCAACTGAATTTGATGTTTATCCCCACCGTGAACGTCGGAGATGCGATCGAGGGAGATTACCTGCGCGATCGCGCCTACGAAGAAGACCGGCCCATTATCTCCCACTTCCGCTTCCACAACAGCAACCGGGAATTATTGATGACCACCCGCTATAGCCGCGTCATCGCCGTCGACTCCATCATCCTCATTAACCCCGAACTACGGATTCGCAAAATTATCACCTACGAGCGTCCCGAAACCGACCAACCCCCAGAAAAAGTGGTTCTCGTCGGCTTTGGCGTCGAACAAAAAATCAAGACCACCGCCATGTCAGCCGAGAAGACGTGATTCACACCTTGCTGATTCACA
>SIHH01000260.1:1657-5435 GCA_004299065.1 Phormidium sp. SL48-SHIP
CTTGCTGATTCACAACTTGCCCCGAAGCCACTATTGTAGAAAGGCGAACATACAATCAAGAACGCACACCCGTAGCTCGACCCTGCGGATTTCTCATCTACCCGTCGGTTGATTCTCGTTGATGAACATTAGTAAATTTTTCCGACTGTCCCTAGGCGTTTGGCGATCGCAGCGAACCGGTCATAACCACGAACTGAGTCACGTTGAAGACCTCCAGTCCACCGTAACCGCCAGACCCCTAAACCTCGATGACCCGCAACTGCTCAAATGCTGTCGTGACTGTGGGATTGACAGCTATGAAACCAGCACCCCCTACCGCGTGGACGAAGATTACGAAGCGCGGTTTACCCATTGGGAAGAAAGTCATAGCTATCTGGTGATTCCCGTTCCCAACCCAGATAACGCCAATCAGGGAACACTCCTCTATTGCTATCTCGATTTAGATCTCCAACCCAGTCGAGGAACCTATGAACTAGGACGAGACGGAACCCTGATGCTGAAAATCACCGACGAGAACACCGTACGGGACGATCGCATCTGGTTTCCCTCCGCCAACTTGCGGCTTCATGTCTCGACCATTCGACCGAGCGATCGCTCCGTGACCACCACCACCTTCACCTCCAACGTCCGCACCAGTCCAGCCTCAACCTTCCCCGAAAACAAGGCCATCGCCTTACAACGGTAACGCCGAGGCTACGTTGGGGAGTCAGCGAGATCCGCCATCGTTCGCGGTGATTTAGGACGACAGGGACTCCCCAAACAAATCTGGCCCCCCGGAAGGTCGCTAAAGACACTACTACGAGCGCCAACCACGGTATTCGAGCCAATGGTCACTCCAGCGGCCACAAAACAATCCGTTGCAATCCAAACCCCATTCCCGAGGAGGATGGGGTTTGTTGTTAAGCCAAACTGGCGATCGCCGATATCATGGCTTCCCGTACAGAGATAGCTTTTCTGAGACACCACACAATGGTGTCCCAGACGAATCTCATCGAGACTATAGAACACCACATCATCCCCAATCCAGCAAAAATCGCCGATGGTCACCTTCCAGGGATAGGTAAAGCGGGCCGTCGGACGAACAATCACCCCTTCGCCAACCGTTGCGCCAAAGCGACGCAAAACCCAGCAACGAAAGCCATTGGCGAAATGGGGAGACAGGGGAAAGGCGATCGCCTGAACCAGCCACCACAGCAACACATAGACTCCCGAACGACCGCGATCGTAGTCCGATTGGTCATAGGTTCGTAAATCCACCCAAGCGGGACTCTCAATATCGGGTTTCATGATTCGTTGTGGTAAAAGATAGAAGACACTTCAAAAAGGACAATTTAGGATGGAGAAACTATTGCTGGGTAGATATTTTTCTCGTCCGCTGCGTCCTAACTGGTCTGACTATCATTGCGACCAAAGCGTCGTAGCAGCAGCGAGTTACTGACAACACTCACCGAACTGAGGGCCATAAAGCCAGCCGCCACGGCCGGATCGAGAAGAATACCAAACTTAGGGAGTAAAATCCCCGCCGCAACCGGAAGTCCAACGAGATTATAGCCGAAGGCCCAAATGAGATTTTGGCGAATCTTGTTAAACGTGGCTCGGCTGAGACGAATCGATCGCAAAATATCCTCAAGGCGATCGCCCATCAAGACAATATCCGCCGTTTCCACCGCCACATCCGTTCCCGCATTCAAGGCCATCCCCACATCCGCTTGAGCCAAAGCCGGCGCATCATTAATCCCATCGCCCACTAACGCCACCCGAAACCCCGCCTCCTGCAACTGAGTAATGGCGCGAGCCTTGTCCTGGGGACTCACCTGAGCCATAATCTCCTGGGGAGAGAGTCCCAACTGTTGACCAATGGCCTGAGCTGTTTCCGGGCGATCGCCGGTCAGGAGTTGCACCCGTAACCCTAATGTCCGTAATTGATTGACCGTGTCCGCCGCATCAGCTCGGAGTTGATCACGAACAGCGATCGCACCAGCCAACTCATCGGCGATCGCCACATACACCAAACTATTCCCCTCCTGTAACCGCTGTTGCGCCCAATCCTCCATCTCCTCATCCCAGGAGATCCCATGCTGTTCGAGCCAGAGACGATTCCCCGCCAGCACTCGTTGCGAATCAATCACAGCCTGCACCCCTAACCCGGCTTTCGTCTGAGAGTCAGACACCCGAAGCAACGCCAACCCCTTGGCTTTCGCCGAATTGACGATCGCATCGGCGAGAGGGTGACGGGTTTGTTGTTCAACAGACGCCGCCCATTGTAGTAGATTGAGGGAGTTTCGTTGCCAAATCTCGTTCACCGTCGGCTCTCCCATCGTCAGAGTTCCCGTCTTATCAAAGACCACCATATCCAGCTTGTGAACCTGCTCCAACACATCGCCACCCCGGATTAACAGTCCTTGTTCCGCTCCTACCCCCGTTCCCACGAGAATCGCCGTGGGTGTCGCCAATCCCAGCGCACAAGGACAGGCGATCGCCAACACATCAATCATCAGCTTCAAACTCAGCAAGAGCGGCGAGAGAGCCGCATCTCCCATATTGTGAACCTGGGCCAAATTGGGGAACTCATGGGCCGTCTGCAACACTTGGGGAAACAGATCAACCCCTATACCATACCAAAACAGAAATGTCAAGGCAGCCAGGGTCATAATTCCATAGGTAAAATAACCCGCCACCGTATCCGCCAGTCGTTGCACCGGCGCTTTGCGGGTTTGGGCCTCCTCCACCAGTTTCACAATCTGAGCTAACGCCGTATCTTTCCCCGTGCGTTGCGCTTGGATGATGATACTTCCGGACTGATTGAGAGTTCCTGTGCTGAGGCGATCGCCCACCGACTTCGACACCGGGAGAGATTCCCCCGTCAACATCGACTCATTTACCATCGTCTCCCCAGCCATGAGTTCCCCATCAACGGGGATTTTCTCACCGGGGCGCACTTGGAGATATTCCCCCACCCGCACCTGATCCGCCGGTAAATCGACAATGCTGCTGGGATCAATCTGTTGCAACTCCTCAATATCCGTCACAAGATGAACCGTTTTCGGCTGTAACCCCAGCAGAGACTTGAGAGAAGCTGACGCGCGGTTTCTGGCTCGTGATTCGAGCGATCGCCCCAACAGCACAAACCCCAACAACATCACCGGTTCCTCAAAAAAGCATTCCCAAGCCAAATTGGGGAAAAACAGGGCCGCCGTACTCGCCAGATAGGCCGTCACCAAGCCAAACCCCACCAGAGTATTCATACTCGGCGCATTCTTGAGCAATCCCCGGCCCCCTTCGACAATAATCTCCCGGCCCGGAATCGCCAACGCCAGAGACGCGAGAGCAAAATGAAACCAGATATTACTCAACCCCGGAATCGCCGGGAATCCCAACATTTGCAAATGGCCCAACACCGAGAGAATAATCAGCGCCAAGGCGATCGCCAGCTGACGTTGTTGTTGCTGTTGCGCCTCCCGCTGGCGTTCCTCCGTCGCCTCTAAATCCGCGAGTGACAATCCCTGCTGACGGCGCAACTGGCTGGGAAATCCGCCTTCAGTGAGGGTTTGCGCCAGAGTCTCCGGGTTGACGACTCCTGACTGACAATCCACCGTGGCCATTTCCGTGGCCAGATTCACCTTCGCCGAGGCCACCCCTGGAATTTGCGTGAGTTTGCGTTCGACGGCTTTGACACAGCCAGCGCATTTCATCCCCCCCACATCGAGAGCGAGGGTTTCGAGGCGATCGGGTTGCGATTGGGTTTCCGGTTGGACGGGGGAGACTTGCATAGATGAGG
>SIHH01000261.1 GCA_004299065.1 Phormidium sp. SL48-SHIP
GTCAGGATTTCTGGAGCAGGACGACGTTACGCCGGGGAATCTGGCAGTGATAGCCCCATTGTCGGGCGATGACCTCAAAGGTGTAGTCTCGATAAAAGGTGACGTGGGTGGGGTGACGGCGATAGTGCCAATTGGCGAAGGCCGCATCCTCGGTTTGGAAGCTGGTCATGATCGCTAACCAGCCCCCAGGCTTTAAGAGGGCGGTGAGTTGGTCGAATTCTTGGGCGGGATGGTGGAAATGCTCAACGACTTCGGTGCAGGTAATGAAGTCGTAGTGGTCTTGGTGGTCTTGGAGGGGGCTGCGATCGCCGAAAAAGAAGGGGTCATACAGGGCCATGGGATGGCCCGCGTCTTGCAGCATTTGTGCCAGAACTGGACTGGGACCACAACCGTAGTCTAATCCCTGTTGATGGGGCGCCAACGCGGACAGCAGAGGCTCGACTACACGGCTGAGAAATTGGCGATAGCCCTCATCTTCTGAGTCATTTTCATGCAGCTCGTAGCGTTGCCGCTCAAACTCCGGGTCTGGGAGCTGTTCGGCGGCCAACAGGGTGGCCTGGCAATGCTGACAGCGCCAATAGTGGCGATCGCCCACGGTCATGAAAAACACCAGATTGGGCGATCGGCAGACTCGACAAGATGTAGGGACTTGACAAAAGCTCAAAATAGTGCTAATAGGACAAGGCTACCGGGACACCCCTAAGCCACGGACGCGAGCCGGGGTCCCGTGAGCACCTGACGATAAAACTGCTGTAACTGCTGAGTTGCGGCATTCCAGCCCCAGCGTTCGGCTTCCTGACGGGCATGGCCGCGTAGGAGATCGCGTTCTTCCTGATTGGCTAGAAGTCGTTGCGTGGCGGCCACGGCTCCCCGGTCATCGGCCGGATCAAATAAATAGCCGTTCTTGCCATCGGTGACAATATCCGTGATACCGCCCGTTCCGGCGGCCACCACCGGACAACCCGCCGCCATAGCTTCGAGTAAGACCAAGCCGAGGGTTTCGGTGCGGGAGGGGAAAATAAAGGCATCCGCCGACGCATAGGCCGAGGCTAACTCCAACCCTTGCAGATAGCCCACAAACTTCGTGGCCGTTCCGGCAAAATGGGCCTGTAGGGCTTCTTGATGGGGACCGCCGCCCACCAACGCTAACCGAGCATTGGGAATCGACTCCAGCACCGGGCGAATTTGCTCAATTTCCTTTTCAGCCGAGAGTCGGCCCACATACAGCAACAAGGGCGAGTCGGGATGGCCATCACTGAGGCGCGATCGCATCGTCTCACTGGCCAAACTCGGCTGGAACATCTCCGTATCCACCCCCCGCTGCCACAAATCGGTCCGTTCAATGCCGTGAGAACTCAACTCCTGTACCATCACACTGGAGGTACAGAGATTCAACGCCGCCTGGTTATGAGCCGATCGCAACAGTCCCCATAACACCTCCTCAAACATCCCCAACCCGTAATGCTGTAGATATTGGGGCAAATGCGTATGATAGGACGCCACCAAGGGCAGATTCATCGACTTCGCGTAATAGAGTCCTCCCAACCCCAACACCGCCGGATTGACCACATGAATCAACTCTGGCTTAAAGTCCTCCAACACCGGGCGAATCGAGGGATTGGGAACCGCCAACTTCAGCTCAGGATAGAGCGGTAGCGGGAACCCTGGCACGCCAAAAATTTGAGCGCCCTTATATTCCGTCAGTCCCCCATCCGGAGAGACCACGAGAACATCATCACCGAGACGTTGCAGATGTTCGACAGTATGCCGTAAACGAGTGACAATGCCATCGACTTTCGGCAGGAAGGTTTCAGTAAAAAGAGCAATACGCATACGAACTAGACCGGGATGAGGGAATAGGAGAAGCGGGCGGGGCAGTCTGCGAGACTGCCCCCAAAGCGGCCGGGCTGGCTGTCTTGCGGCTTACCCTGGAGGACAACCAACGCTTAGCGACGCCACCGCACTTTCGGGAGAATTTGGTCTTTATCGACCCGATCTTTGTACTTAATGGCAAAGTTAAGCAAGGAATCGAGCAGAGACTCCGAGAGAGTATGGGGTTGCAAGCCCAAATCAATGAGTTTCGTGTTTTTGGCGTTGAAATAGTGATCTTCAAGCTCAACCCGAGGATTTTCCAGGTTATCGATATTGACTTTTAAGCCGAGAGATGCACCGGCTTGTTGCACTTTCACCGCCAAATCAGCCACGCTAAACATTTCCGTAAACTGGTTAAAGACGCGGAACTCGCCAGCATCAGCGGGATTTTCCACGGCAATCTCGATACAACGAACCGTATCTCGGATATCGAGCAGAGCGCGAGTTTGTCCCCCTTTACCATAGACCGTCAACGGATGACCGATCGCCGCCTGAATACAGAAGCGGTTGAGGGCGGTTCCGTAGACCCCATCATAGTCGAGGCGGTTGACGAGCAACTCGTCCATCCCCGTCTCCTCCGTCAGCACCCCATAGACAATTCCCTGGTTCAAGTCCGTGGCCCGTAAGCCCCAGATTTTGCAGGCAAACTGGATATTATGGCTATCGTGGACTTTACTGAGGTGGTAGAAGCTACCCGGTTGTTTGGGATAGGGGAGGGTATCCTTGCGGCCATTGTGTTCAATGGTGATGTACCCCTCTTCAATATCGATGTTGGGGGTTCCATATTCACCCATGGTTCCCAATTTGACCAAATGGCAATCGGGGAAGTCTTCCTTGAGGATATAGAGCAGGTTGAGGTTGCCAATGACATTATTGGCCTGAGTGAGTACCGCGTGTTCGCGATCGATCATCGAGAACGGCGCCGAACGCTGTTCACCGAAGTGAACCACCGCTTCGGGTTCAAACTGGTGCATTGACTCGCTCAAGAAGGGATAGTCGTTAATATCCCCAATAAACAACTCAATGCGTTTCCCCGTTAGCTCATACCAGCGTTGAATACGGCGCTGAATTGGAGCAATGGGGGTCAGGGTTTCAATTTGTAGCTGCGAATCCCAATGACGACGGACTAAACTATCGAGAATTGCAACGTCGTGACCACGATTGGACAGATAGAGTGCTGTTGCCCATCCGCAGTAACCGTCACCGCCAATAACAAGTACTTTCATCTTGTGGTTTGTTATACGATTGCTGAGCTGATACTCGCTAAATCTACCAGGTTTGGTGTACCTTGCGACACCGGGCTTCAGGGCTTGACTGTAAGATCTGGCAACTGTGGGAATTTGGGCTGTTGCCCTGCGATCGCCCAACTGTCGCCGAGATTACAAGCGCAGTTCATGGGCAAAGCTCGTCACGCGCTGAAACTCAAACGCCCCGGCCACAGACCCCCAAACCCGCTCTCCGGTGTCCAGATTGCGTCCGCGATCGAGCGTCCGGAAGTGATGTTCGCCGATTTCAAAGCGACTGTCAAGATAGGTGCTTTGGCCGTTGCGTTCTACCCGACAGTTATTTCCTGGCTCGACAACCCCCTCAAAGTCATGGTCTCGACGCACCACCACGAAGTTACAGCCACAAAGACGCTCTAACCGGTCAGGAGTCAATGTGGCCAAGCGTTGAGGGTCCCGTGACGCCCCGAAAAACTCCTCGGCTCGCTCAATGGCATAATTTTCGATGATTAAGCTCTTCGCGTTTCCCTCAACCTCCGTCTCAGATTCGGGTTTAATCCGTAATACCCGCGTGCGATAGGGCCGGTTGAGATCATATTGATAGGCCTGTTCGAGATAAAAACTAATCCCGTCCAATTCCGTTAGGGACAGGGGCCGCAAACAGGCGCGAACATGAGCAAATAAGGGGGGATTATCAAAGGCTTGCTGTTGGTTGCTAAAATCCGCCGCCATCCAGCGGGCCAGGGTTGCGATATCGTCAGAGACTGTCATGGGGCTTTAGGCCGTGTAGCCGTTAGGAACAATAAAGAGAACCGTTGCCAGAGACCTGCGTTGGGGTCGTCTCGATCGCCCTCAATTGTCAAGTATCCAGAGGCCACTGTCAACGGCGATGGAGATTAGGGCGATGGAGGTTGGCTCAACGCTCCGCCGTCAGGCGCAGTAAGACAAACTGATTGACCTGACTCCCGTAAAAGTTATCATCACTGACCACAATTAGACTCTGAGAACCATCCGCCAGTCGCGGGCCAAAGGTCATTCCTTCGAGGTTATCGGGACTAAATCCCTCGATATGACTCAGATTTAAGAGCAGTTGTTTTTCAACAGGTTTAAACTCCCGAGCCTCCCCTTGTAAATAGGTCAAACTTGAGATATCTGTCGCTGAGGCGATCGCCATCTGAAACAGTTTGATCCCAAAGCCTTCGGGGCCAAAACTGCGTTCTAAACTGAGAAAATAGCCTCCAGGAGCCGATCGCAGAGCTGTGGCCCCATCCAAGGCCAGCAGTTCCACGAGACCATGATTCATCGTCAGTAACGACGGAGGCGGATCAAGGGGATAGAGATGTTCGGCAACGATTTGAGCGCGATTTTCCACCACGACATAATGCAACAGGCGCGTCGTCAGCGGAACCGGAGACTCCGGGGTAGCGGCGGCTTGTTGGTCTTCGATCCAAGGAACATCTTGCAACAAGGCCGATTCCGTGGCCGCAAAGACGCGGTAGGGTTCCCCGGTTCCGATACCGCCAATGGTGAGGGATTCAAAACCGAGATTATTTTGCACGCCCAGGGTTTGCTCCGGTTCAGGGGCATCAGACACCATATAATTGGGCATGGGCAAGGCCCGTAACCGTTCTCCTGTGGTTAAATCAAACTCATCAACAAACGGCGCGATCGCCTCGGAGGAAACCCCTTCACTAGAGATAAACAGCGTCCGATCTGGGGAAAGGGCAATTCCTTCAGGATCAACGGTTCCCTCCGCAAACGTCTCTCCCGCCTCATCCCGCAGTAGGGTCACATCCTCGACGGTAATCGAACCAATCTCAAAGGGATCGCCGTTGCCGCCGTCAATGTCGATCGCTAGAGTATAAAAGCGGGGGGGCGCGAAGGAACCGCGATCGTCGGAAAGAGCGTAGTATTTGCCGGTTTGGCGATCGTAAGTGATGGCGGAGAGTCCACCGATGGGGGTCTCCTGAATCTCTTGGCTGGGCAGAATCGACTCATCGAGGAACTCAACGGTGAGGGGCAAAAAGAGTCGTTCCTGGGCTTGTATGCGGGGTAAGCCGCAGCTAGACAGGGTCAACAGCAGGCACACTAGCCCCAACTGTAAAACCTGGCGAGACCGGCACAAAACCGGGTTCAAGGCTCTCGGTAGACGGTAGGTTGATGGTGATTGCGACATCAGCGCGGATCCTCCGGGTTTGATAGTTGGATGATGGTCATCGATGGTGATGACACCAATGTGGTTGCATAACGGTGATTACACCAATGTAATTACACCAATGTCATTACACGAATGT
>SIHH01000262.1 GCA_004299065.1 Phormidium sp. SL48-SHIP
ACCAACCTCACCAAAACTTTGAGTTCCCCGAGGAAGTTCTACCTCGCGGTAACGCTCTGTAACAGGTTCTGTCAAACGTTCTATAAAACGTTCTGTAACACCCTGGGTAATCCCCTTGGTCAATTCGGATTCAATTTGAATTAACTCGGGTTTACCACTGGGGGGTTTGCTACCGTAGGTTTGCTACTGTAGGTCTTAGCATCGTTGTTCTGATGCAAGTCTCAGCCTAATCCCCCCATTGACCCTTTTCACCGGGAGAATCATCAACGCCAAAGTCTTGATGGTTCTCCTATCCCCGACGCACGTTAGATTTAGAGGAGGTTAAACCTCGTGACAACATCGTTCAACACTGCCATGATCAGTGGCGGACGTGACCAACAATCATCAGGATTCGCCTGGTGGTCTGGGAACGCTCGTCTTATCGACCTGTCGGGTAAACTACTCGGCGCTCACGTTGCCCACGCTGGCTTGATTGTCTTCTGGGCCGGCGCGATGACCTTATTTGAGGTCGCTCACTTTGTTCCCGAAAAACCCATGTATGAGCAAGGTCTAATCTTGCTCCCTCACCTGGGAACTCTCGGTTGGGGCGTTGGCCCTGGTGGTGAAGTGATCGACACCTTCCCCTACTTTGTCGTTGGTGTTCTTCACCTGATTTCTTCGGCGGTTCTCGGCCTCGGTGGAATTTACCACGCTGTTCGTGGCCCCGAACGCCTCGAAGAATATTCCTCCTTCTTCGGTTATGACTGGAAGGACAAAAACCAAATGACCAACATCATTGGTTTCCACCTCATCCTCTTGGGAGGTGGTGCGCTGCTGTTGGTTGCTAAAGCCATGTTCTTTGGCGGTGTCTATGATACCTGGGCACCCGGTGGCGGTGATGTTCGCGTCATCAACAACCCCACCCTCGACCCCTCGGTTATCTTTGGCTACCTCGTGAGAAACCCCTTTGGTGGCGTTGGGTCCATCATCGGTGTGGACAACATGGAAGATATCATCGGTGGCCACATCTGGGTTGGCTTAATCTGCATCGCTGGTGGTGTTTGGCACATCCTCACCAAGCCTTTTGGTTGGGCACGCCGCGCCTTCATCTGGTCCGGTGAAGCCTATCTGTCTTACAGTGTCGGCGCTCTGTCTCTGATGGCGTTCATCGCTTCGGCTTACGTTTGGTTCAACAACACCGCGTATCCGAGTGAGTTCTACGGCCCGACTAACGCTGAAGCCTCTCAGGCTCAGTCCTTTGTCTTCTTGGCTCGTGACCAAAAACTCGGTGCTAACATTGGGTCTGCTCAAGGACCGACAGGTCTGGGTAAATACCTGATGCGCTCTCCGACCGGTGAAATCATCTTCGGTGGTGAAACCATGCGCTTCTGGGACTTCCGTGGTCCTTGGCTTGAGCCTCTCCGTGGACCGAATGGTCTCGACCTCAACAAACTCAAAAATGATATTCAGCCTTGGCAACTTCGCCGTGCGGCTGAGTACATGACTCACGCTCCTAACGGTTCCATCAACTCTGTGGGTGGGATTATTACGGAGCCTAACTCTGGTTTTAACTACGTTAACCCTCGTGCTTGGTTGGCGGCGTCTCACTTCATTCTCGCGTTCTTCTTCCTGGTGGGTCACTTGTGGCACGCCGGACGCGCTCGCGCTGCTGCGGGTGGGTTTGAAGCCGGTCTCAATCGTGAGACTGAGCCGGTTCTGAATATGAACCCTCTCGACTAGAGCCTCTGGCTGAAGTCTGGTTCTGGATGTTAGATTCTGGATGTCAGACCTTCGCTATTGAGCTGAATTGAGCTGAATTAGGGTATGATGTGGCTCCCACTGAGTTGGGAGCCACTTTTTGTTGCGGGTATCTTGCGGGTATCTCGTGGCGATGAAAGGGAGTTTTCCCGATTTTAAGGCATGAGGATGTCAAACAGTCTGGTAGCCTAGTGATGGGGGTTTCTGTGGAGATGCGATCGCCCGGAAACACCTTGTCAGATATGATGCAGAAAAAGGATAAAGGGATGGTAATGACGGACGACCGGAACTCGCCTCGGGACGAGCAGTTTGATCTCCGTGCCTATTTGGCCGAGGGGAAGACGTTAGTTGAAGCCGCGCTCGACCGCGCACTTCCGGTCATCTACCCCGAACGAATCTATGAGGCTATGCGCTATTCTCTCTTGGCTGGGGGGAAGCGGTTACGACCCATTTTGTGTTTAACGACCTGTGAGATGGTTGGTGGGACTCGGGAGATGGCTCTGCCAACGGCTTGTGCGTTGGAGATGGTGCATACCATGTCCTTGATTCATGATGATTTGCCGTCGATGGATAATGATGATTATCGACGGGGGAAACTGACCAATCACAAGGTGTTTGGCGATGATGTGGCGATTTTGGCGGGGGATGGACTCCTGGCCTATGCCTTTGAACATATCGCCGTGGAAACCCGAGATGTCCCCGCGCCGAACCTCTTGCGGGTTGTGGCTCGTTTAGGACGAGCGGTCGGTGCGGCTGGATTGGTGGGGGGCCAGGTTGTGGATTTGGAGTCGGAAGGGAAACCCGATATTACTCTGGAGACGTTACAGTTTATCCACACGCATAAAACGGCGGCGTTACTTGAAGCCAGTGTCGTTTCCGGGGCTTTGTTAGCTGGTGCTTCCAACTCGGAGCTGGAACGGCTGTCTCGCTATGCCTATCAGATTGGTTTAGCCTTTCAGATTGTGGATGATATTCTCGATGTGACGGCCTCGTCTGAAGTGTTGGGTAAAACGGCCGGCAAGGATGCTAAGGTGCAAAAGGCAACTTACCCGAGTTTGTGGGGATTAGAGGAGTCGAAGCGACAGGCGGAAATGGCGATCGCAGAGGCTAAATCAGAACTTGAACCGTTTGCTGAGGCGGCTCGTCCCTTAGTCGAAATTGCTGAGTTTATTATCCGTCGCCAGTACTAAGGGAAGTTATGGAAGATTTGGCGCAGGTTTTTAATAATCACATTTTAATTGTGGCACTCGCGGCCTGTTTGATCGCGCAGTTGTCGAAGTTACTGTTGTACGCGGTTCAACATCGCCGCTTGAATGGACGAGTCTTAATTGAAACCGGTGGAATGCCGAGTTCTCACTCGGCTTTGGTGACGGCGTTGGCGACGGGTGTGGGACAAACTCTCGGCTGGGATAGTCCTGATTTTGCGATCGCCGTCGTGTTTGCGGTGATCGTCATGTACGATGCTGCTGGGGTGCGCCAAGCGGCGGGGAAACAGGCTCGGGTTCTCAATCAAATGATTGATGCCTGGTTTCATGAAGACATTGAGTTTGATGAAGACCGCCTCAAGGAACTCTTAGGACATACCCCTTTTCAAGTCGTCATTGGTTCGGCGTTAGGTGTAGCGGTCGCCTGTTTGCTGCAAGGGGGTTAACAGGACAAAAAAAAGACCCAACCGATTCGGTTGGGTCTTTGGGTCTCATCAAAATAAAGACGTGATCCGTGCTTTAGTGAAGAGGATGGAAGAGTAAATCGGGGAAAATGCGATTAAACTCAATCAAAATTCCCGCCGTAATAAACATCCAGGCCGTTGCCAAAACGGGAGCGGTTGACAGGTATCTTTGTAGGTCTTTCATAAATTAAATCAACTCCGTGGTTTTCAAACGAGAAATTAGTCCAGTCTAGCGGGGAGAAATGGGGATTTCATTGTCGTTGGCAAACATTTCTCCAGTGGTCATTTCTTTGAATGCCGCTAGAGGCCAAGCAAAGCTAGCCAAGGAGCAACGAACGGCCCGGGGAACGTCGATGATGATTTCTTTTTCTTCGGGAGATTTCTCGCCACGAATCGAAATTAGATAACTCCGACCGGCCCAGCCAATCCAGCCAGCAATGTACAGAAACAGCACGCCAGGAATGAGAAATTCTCCAGCATGGCTCCAGCGACCATCCACAATCAAGTGGGGAAGGCCCTCTTCTCCGCAGAGAAGTTCGCGTCCATACAGTTCAAACCGTTGTTTCGCTTGCTCAGTGGTTGCGGCTTTGGCTCGGGCGATAAAGGCAGGACTCTCGTTACAGGGAGTCAGACCCGCCACGTCAGCCGAAGCGGTGGGAGCAAAACTGAACCAAAGAACTGCGGTCAGTACTAGCGCTAATAGTCGTCGCATAAGAATGCTTTCCTTGGATATCAAAACTTAAAATGATATCTTTGATGACCTCGATGTCAGCGTCGGGGTCAATGTCAAAGATATCTGGCTAGCATCCTATCATAAAAGATATCGCTTCCCGGAGAGCCTTTTAGAGTAAATGACCACAATCCTTGCTATTGAAACAAGTTGTGACGAAACTGCCGTTGCAATTGTTAAAAAACGTCAAGTTTTAAGTAGTATTGTTACATCTCAAATCGAAACCCATCGCCGTTATGGGGGGGTTGTGCCGGAGGTGGCCTCCCGCCAACATCTCGAACGACTCGGCGAGGCGATCGCCCAAAGTTTAGACCAGGCAAACCTCCATCCGAGTCAACTCGATGGAATAGCCGCCACCTGCACGCCAGGTTTAGTGGGGTCGTTACTGGTTGGGGTAATGGCGGCCAAAACCCTAGCCCTCGTTCATGACAAACCTTTCCTCGGGGTTCACCATCTCGAAGGCCATCTCTACGCCTCCTATCTCAGCGATCCCAGCCTAGAGCCGCCTTTTCTCTGTCTCTTGGTGTCTGGAGGGCATACCAGCCTCATTCACGTTAAAACTTGTGGCGACTATCACTCCCTCGGTCAAACTCGGGATGATGCCGCTGGCGAGGCCTTTGACAAGGTGGCCCGTTTATTAGATCTCGGCTATCCCGGCGGCCCAGAAATCGATCGCCTGGCTCAAGTCGGTGACCCCAACGCCTTTCCCTTGCCCGAAGGCCGCGTGAAACTGCCCCAGGGCGGCATTCACCCCTATGATGCCAGTTACAGTGGCTTAAAAACCGCTGTGATGCGCCTGGTGCAAAAACTCAAGGCGGAAGGCGATGAACTCCCCGTGGCCGATCTCGCCGCCAGTTTCCAAAAAACCGTGGTGCGATCGCTCGTCAAACGTACTATCCGCTGTGCCTTAGACCATAAGTTGTCAACGATCGCCGTCGGAGGAGGTGTCGCCGCCAACAGTGGCTTACGTCGAGACTTAACCGCCGCCGCTGAGGAAAACGGCCTACGAGTTCTCTTTCCGCCGATGGCCTACTGTACCGACAATGCGGCCATGATTGGTTGTGCCGCCTCAGAACACCTCAGCCGAGGACATACCTCACCCTTAACCTTGGGGGTACGCTCTCGGCTGTCGGTGTCTCAAGCTATGACACTTTATGGGGATAGGGAATAGGGAACAGGGAACAGGGAACAGGGAATAGGGAATAGGGAACAGGGAA
>SIHH01000263.1 GCA_004299065.1 Phormidium sp. SL48-SHIP
CAACCAGAATAACCCAGATACGCTACTTGTGCAGAAAACCCAGATGGGAAACACCGAAGCCTATCTCGGGTCAGTCAGCCTCGCCTGGGTAGCCGAACGAGTTGGCTTCGCCGCAGAACTCCCCCTGTTCCAACAGCAGCGAGACCCCAAAACCGCCAACATCTCCATCAACGCCGAAACCATTGATACCCTCTACCAACGTCCCCTCAACTGGTCACGACAGGCCCCTCTGACAGAATATCTTGCCGGACGGCGCGATCGCAAATTCCCACCCCTCCTTGCCGTCATCAGTCCCGACTGGGTAGACAACCCCCAAGCCAGCCAATGGGGAGACGACGGACGGGCCAAACAAGCCGCCGCAGACCTAACCCCCCTAGATAATATCCCACAACTTGCCCTCCTCAACCTCTCCCCCTCCATCTCCATCTTCGCCTTAGACGGACAACACCGTCTCATGGGAATCCAAGGATTAATGACCCTGCTGCAAACCGGGACCCTGCAACCCCTAAGCCGCAGCAACAACAAAAGCGGAACCCCCCTCAACCTCGAACGCCTCGCCGCCGCCAACAACACCACCCCAGACGCCATGCAGGCCTTAGCCAATGACACCGTGGGAATTGAACTAATCCCCGCCGTCTTAACCGGAGAAACCCGAGAAGAAGCCAGACAGCGTATCCGGTCCATTTTCGTCCATGTCAACCTCATGGCCGTCAAACTCAGCAAAGGTCAAGTCACCCTATTAGACGAAGATGACGGATTTGCCATTATCAGCCGCCAAATCGCCGTCACCCATCCCCTTCTCCGCAATGACGACAGCCATCCCCCCCGCATCAACTGGGATGGAGTCAGCGTCTCCGCCAAATCCCAAGTCCTCACCACCCTACAGGCCTTGCGAGACATGACCGTTGGCTACTTAAGTCCTCGCTTCCCCCATTGGTTAGCCGAATACCCCGGAACCATTCCCCCACGTCCCACCGCCGACGACTTAGCCGAAGGACTCTCTGAATTAATGCGTCTCTGGGATGGCTTAGGGACGCTTCCGAGTTACAAACGCATGGAAATTGGAGTTGAAACCCTTTATCTGAGACGATTTAGCTTTGAATCTGGTGGAGGCGAGGGAAATCTTCTCTTTCGTCCCGTTGGACAAGTCGCCTTAGCACAAGCCTTGGGAATTGTCATCTTTCAACGTCATCTCTCCGTAGTCGAAGCCTTAAAGCGTCTCCAGAAATTCGACGACGAAGGTGGATTTCAGTTCATGGAACTTCCTCAATCTTTGTGGTACGGCGTCTTGTATGACCCTAATAAACGCCGAATTCGCATCTCAGGCAAAGACCTCGCCAAGAAACTATTAATCTATCTGTTGGGAGGAATGCAAGAAAATCAAGAGGTTGCTGATTTACGGCTAGACTTAGCCAAGGCTCGTACCTTCGAGAATCGCGCCGTCAGTTTTGACGGTAAGTTTGTGACCCCTCGGGAAGTGGGAATGCCGAAGATGATTGAATCGTGAATTCCCAGGGAAAACTCCAGAAATGCCGGCAATTTGCCCAGCTGGGTTTGATGGAGTGCCGAAACTACCCGTAGTCCCATTTCAGAATCCCCTGAACAGCTTTATTTTTTTGTTTCAAGGGTTGACAGTCATCCTGAAACACGGTTATACTAGAAGCATCAAACAACCAAGTCTGAAACTTCTAGTTCCAGGATGCACCGAATTTCTGGGTAGAAGGATGAGGCTTCGCCGGCCCGGTGCGGCCGGCGCAAAGCCAAACATCTAAGCTGCGCACTTTTATTTTTCCCTGAGGGTTGATGTTTTCGTCAAGCCTCAGGGTTAGTCCCAACCCCCTCCATTCCCTCGATCAACGGAGAACTAGAAAACGATCCGTCGCATCCAGCAACGCCGAGCGAATCCCTGGTTCACTGACCGAATGACCCGCGTCTGGAATCACAATCAACTCCGACTCAGGAAACGCCTGATGTAACTCCCAAGCCGATCGCAGCGGACAGACCACATCATAACGACCCTGAACAATCACCGTCGGAATCTGACGAATCCGCTGCACATCCTCAAGTAACTGATTCTCCCGCTCAAAAAAGCCCCCATTCACAAAATAGTGACATTCAATCCGGGCAAACGCCTCGGCGAACCCCTCACGGCCAAACTTCGATCGCACATCAGGATCAGGGAATAACTTACTCGTACTTCCCTCCCAAATCGCCCAGGCCCGAGCCGCCTCAAGCCGCAGCTGACGATTCTCACTGGTTAAACGGCGATAATACGCCGCCATCAAATCCCCCCGTTCTTCTTCAGGAATAGGTTTAAGATACTCCTGCCAAGCCTCCGGGAAAATATAACTAGCTCCCTCCTGATAAAACCAGCGTAACTCCAGAGGACGCAACATAAAAATCCCCCGTAAAATCAACCCCGTACAGCGTTCTGGGTGAGTTTCGGCATAGGCCAGAGACAGCGTACTGCCCCAACTTCCCCCAAACACCAACCAACGCTCAATCCCGAGATGAGTCCGTAACCGTTCAATATCTGCCACCAAATCCCAAGTCGTATTCTCCCGTAACTCCGCATGGGGAGTACTGCGGCCACAGCCGCGTTGATCAAACAAAATCAAACGCCACTCCTGGGGATTAAAAAACTGGCGGTACATAGGAATACAACCGCCACCGGGACCCCCATGGAGGAACACCGCCGGTTTCCCCTGAGGATTTCCAGACTCCTCATAATAAAGAGTATGCAGGTCAGACACCTGTAACGTCCCTGTAGTGTAGGGGCGAATGGGGGGATAAAGATTGCGCATAAATCCTAAAGGACGGGTTTAATTGGGAAAACGATAGACTGCAAATAACTGCTGATAGCCTATTTTCCCCCAATTTCGAGCCAATTGCTATGACCTCAACTGAATCTAAACCTTCTTCTGTCGATCGCCCCCAACTCATCCAACAACTCCGCAACAGCCTGCGTCCCGGACAACAAGAAATGGGAGACTGGCAAGGGGGGCTTCTCGCCGTCTCCGCCGTTCCCGGTTCCGGAAAATCCACCGGAATGGCCATCGCCGCCGCCCTCACCATCGCCCGACAACGACTGCATCCGCGTCATCAACTCATCATCGTCACCTTTACCCGCTCCGCCGCCGCCAACATCAAAGCCAAAATTCGCCAAAACCTAGAACTCCTCAAACTTCCCAAATGGGGCTTTTCCGTCCAAACCATCCATGGCTTAGCCTTCAAAATCGCCGGCCGCCACCCGGATCTCGCTCAACTCGATCTCGACCAACAAAGCCTCGTAGAAGCCAACCAAACCCACCGCCTCATCCGGATCTGCGTCGAACAGTGGATTACAAACCATCCCCAAGCCTATCAACAGCTCATTGCTGGCCTGGAATTTGACGGAGAAGACGCCGAACGACTGCGTCGCCAATCCGTACTCAGAACCGACGTTCTGCCCAACCTGGCCCATACCGTCATCCAAGAAGCCAAATCCTCAGGACTCTCCCCCGACGACTTGCATCGCCTCGGCCAACTCCAGGGCGACCCCTATGCCATCCTCAATATCGCCGCCGGCCTCTATCGACTCTATCAAGAGCAGATGCGATCGCAGCAACTGATCGACTACGACGACGCCATCATCGCCGCCCTCAAAGTTCTCCAAGACCCCAACATCCGAGACCTCTGGCAACGAGAAACCTTTGCCGTCTTTGAAGACGAAGCCCAAGACTCCTCCCCCCTACAACAACAACTCCTCGACACCCTCGCGCAAAATCCCGACGGAACCGCCAACCTAATCCGAGTCGGCGACCCCAACCAAGCCATCAACTCCACCTTCACCCCCGCCGATCCCATCTACTTCCGCCGCTTTTGCCGCCATTGCGCCCAACATCACCAACGCACCACCATACAACGGGCCGGACGCAGTAGCCCCATCCTCATCGAAGCCGCCAACTTCACCCTCAACTGGATTAACCAACAGTGGGTCAAACCCGCCTCGGTCCCCTCCTCCCGAGACCGTCAAACCCAACCGCCCTCCCCAGCCATCAAATCTCCGCCCCCCTTCCAAGTGCAGATGATTGAACCCGTCACCGCCGACGACCCCCAACCGAACGCCAACCCCGACCCCATCGCCGGAGGACTCGAACTCCATCGTCCCCAGGATATCAGCGAGAGCGTCGATCGCCTCGGGCAAAAAGTCAGCGACCTCTTCGAGCAATATCCCCAAGCCAGTGCCGCCGTCCTCGTCCGTCAGAAGAAACAAGGCAATTTCGTCGCCAGCGAACTCGACCAATATCACAATCACCTCAACATCTACAACGTCGAAGCCGAAGAACGACTCTCGGGCATTCCCCTAGAGATGTTGAACCTCCTGCAATTCCTCCATCGTCCCCATTCCCGTGAAGCCGTCAAAGCCGCCCTAGAAGTCCTCGTCGACCATCAACTCATCCCCCGCCAAGACCTCGATCGCCTCGCCAGCATCCCCGAACAATTCCTCTATCCCACCATTCTCGAAGCCCCCCAACCCCCAGAGGTTCGCCAAGCCCGTCACCTGTGCCGTTGTCTTCTCCAAGCGCGATTAGAACTGCCCCAAACCCATCTCATCGGCTTTCTGGCCCTCACCCTCAACTACAACGCCAGTGAACTCGCCACCGCCGACAAACTCAACGAACGACTCCTACAACAAACCAGCGATCGCCTCTCCCTCGAAGAAATCCTCGATAACCTGACCCTACTCGTCAACAGCGAACGCTTCGATCGCGTCGAAACAGACGCCTCCGAATCCAAATACACCCAACCCGGACAACTCACCATCTTGACCATGCACAAAGCCAAAGGCCTAGACTGGGATTGCGTCTTTCTCCCCTTCCTACAAGAAAACAACATCCCCGGAGAACTCTACGTCAAGCCCCAAATGCAGTTTCTCGGCCACTTCACCCTCGACGAAGTCGCCCGAGGACAAATCCGTCAACATCTCTGGAATCGAGACGCCGCAGACAACGAACCAGACAACGAACCCTCACAAAACTGCCAAAGCTACGACGACTACTGGCAACTCGCTGAACAACTTAAAAAAGCCGAAGACTATCGTCTCTTCTATGTCGCCATGACTCGCGCCAAACGATTCCTCTGGCTATCAGCCGCCAAGAATGCTCCATTTACCTGGAATAACCTGCAAAATCCCCAGCCCTTCCCCGCGTCCCCTCCCTTTAACGCGCTTTGGGAGGAATATAGGGAATAGGGAACAGGGAACAGGGAACAGGGAATAGGGAACAGGGAACAGGGAACAGGGAACAGGGAACAGGGAACAGGGAACAGGGAACAGAGTTCGTTCCT
>SIHH01000264.1 GCA_004299065.1 Phormidium sp. SL48-SHIP
ATTTCTAAGTAAGTTGACATTGAGGGTTTTATATTTACAACATGTGTACAAAAATAGGCCATACGGAATTGAGTTTTAAAAACCCTGCTTTATACGGATGACCGCTCGTGTCATGGCTGAAGCCGTGACACGGACTCTGGGCGGCTCTGCCGCCTGTCCTCGGGAGGCAGAGCCTCCCCAAGAGCATGACTTGGCTCCAGCCAAGTCACGAGGAACAGAGGAACAAGAGAATCAATCGCCCCTTAGACAACAGCTATCTAAGGGGCATTTTCTGTGTCAATTATCCATTCTCATCGCCCTAAGCCCCCAAGCTAACCAAACTCAGTAACGTCTCAACCCGTTGCGCCACGCTGTAACTCACCTGTTGCGCCCAGGGGAGACTATCGAGGGCCATGCTGCCACAGAGCAACATCATATAGAGAATGGAATACTTAAACAGCGATCGCGCCACATCCGTATCCTCACAATTGCCTAACAACTGCCAAGCCTTCTTAACAAACGGAATACTGAGGGCGATCGCCGAAACCACATACACCAAACCACAATCACCCAACGGATAAACCAACAACACCGTCGATGCCAGCATCAACCAGGTATAGATCCAAATCTGCTTAGCCGTTACCTCATTCCCAGCAATCACTGGCAACATCGGCACATCAACCCCAGCATACTCATCGCGGATATAAATCGCCAAAGCCCAGAAATGGGGAGGAGTCCAGAGGAAAATAATCAGGAACAACACCCAAGCCGACCAACTCAACTCACCCGTCACAGCGGCCCAACCCACCAAAGGGGGAATCGCTCCCGCCGCACCGCCAATGACAATGTTTTGCGTCGAATGACGCTTCAACCAATGGGTGTAAATCAGCACATAGAAGACAATCCCCGCCTGGGCCAACAACGCCGCCAAGAGATTGGTCACCGTATTGAGGAGGATAAACGACAATCCTGCCAGAACCCCAGCAAAGATCATCGCATCGCGAACCCGTACCCGTCCCGACGGTAACGGACGTAGGCTGGTGCGTTCCATGATTTGGTCAATATCCCGGTCATAGAGACAATTGATGGTGTTCGCCGCCGCAGCCGCCAGCCATCCCCCTAGAAGCGTCGCCAAGAGAACAACCGGATCAACCTGTCCCTCAGAGGCCAGGAAGACCGCCGCCCCCGTCGTCACCAGTAACAAGACAATAATCCGGGGTTTGGTTAATTGGACATAACTTTGAATAACTTGGTAAAAATTGCGATTGAGGGGAGTAGAAGTCGCGGGAGAAATGGAATTTTGCATGAATTTGCGTGTCCTTCTGAAATCTCTCAGATGTCTTAGGGAACCAAAACCGTTAAAACGGCTCAAATGAAGCGTGAGTTAAGCGAGGCGGCTGTCCCGATTCGCCAATACCGTAAAGGCCACCAGGGTACCAAGAAGCAATGCACCAATCGTCTGATGTGCCACCGAAAGGGGTTCAACCTGTAGCCGTAGATAAAACGTTGCTATCCCTAAGCCAATTTGCAGGGCCACCAAGACCAACGCGGCCTTTCCTAAGCGACGCAGGGGCCAACTCAACGCTGGAGTTCGCCAGGCCCAAACCCCTAAAGCCAAGACCGCCAGGGTTGGGGGAACCACCCCGAGTATATGGCTATTCATCACGGTACAGAGACTTTGGTAACTCAGACATTGGTGTAAGGCCCATTGAGAAGCCACTAACGCCCCGAGAAGACTTTGCCCATAGACGAGGATAGCGGCTGCTAGGCTGAGCCAACGCAGGCGGTTGGCGGTTCCATTCCCCTGGTAGGGGAGTAAGGCCACGCCAATGGTGAGGACGGTGACGAAAAATAAGAGGGCGGTTCCGAGGTGGGCGGTCACGATGTCGAAGCGTAACATCTCCGTTACCGTTAAGCCGCCTAATAGCCCTTGGACGAGAACTAAGGCCAACGAAGCTAGAGCGGCCCAGGGGAGCCACTTCGGTAGCACGGCCCGTCGCCACCAGGTTTGTCCCACCAGAACGATGGTTAATACGCCAATGATGGACGCATCGAGACGGTGGAACCATTCTAGGAAGACCTGGAGGTTCATCTCGGCTGTGGGGACGAGTTGACCATAGCAGAGGGGCCAGTCTGGACAGGCTAAGCCGGCATTGGCCACGCGGGTGGCACTACCGATCGCCATGAGAATCACCGTTGCTACAGCGATTTTCCAGACTAGACGGCGCACTGAGGCGATCGCCTCGGTCGGAGATCGAGAATCTGAAGAAGTCGGAGTTAAAACAGAGTTAGCCATGGTGTTCGCCAAGTCGGTCAGATTGTCAAGGTTTGTTTAAAAAACGTTACGTCTTGTGAGTTGTTGACGTTTGGGGTCTCTGGCGACAACATAAGACCCAGAACGGTCTGGTTTAAGCTTAGAACTCTTATCTTTTAAACCAAACCGAGTTTTAGAAATGTTTTAGATTAGGCAAAATCCCTAAAAATCTACCCTTGCATCGTAACATTGGTTTATAAAGTCAGGAGGCGATCGCAGATCTACGAAAAAAACCTAAAGATTTGGCAAATCGGCGACAGCATTTCAGAACCTGTTTTACCTTATAAAGAGATGACACGCCCTAACCCAAGCAGATTTACCCCACATTAGCCCGATTTATCAACTCGTGAAACTACCCACTTCCATTACGACTCTCATCGCCGGCATCCTGGTCACCCTAATCAGCCTCTGGTATGGACAACACCATGGCTGGATGCCCGAAGCCGCATCGCGAGAAGCGCCCCTCGTCGATGATCTTTTCAATATGATGATGACCATCGCTACAGCCCTATTTTTACTCATCCAAGGGGCGCTCATCATTGCCATTTTCCGATTTCGTCAAAAACCCGGAGATAACACCGATGGGCCGCCCCTAGAGGGGGATATCGGCTTAGAAATCGTCTGGACAGCGATTCCCGTCGTGATTGTCATGGTGCTATCGATCTATAGCTTTGAGGTTTACAACGAAATGGGGGGACTCGATCCCGCCGCCTCCAGAGACCCCGGCCCCCAAAAAACCGCAGTTGTCCCCGGAACCGCCATGGCGGCAACCCTCCCGGGCCAGGACAAGATTGCCCTCGGTGTCGGCGCCTCTCCGAGTCAACCCGCCAGTGATGCGATCGTCAACGTGGATGTCCTCGGACTGCAATACGCCTGGATTTTCACCTATCCCGATAGCGGCGTCGTCTCCGGCGAACTCCATGTTCCTACCGGCCAAGATGTCAAACTGAAAATCTCGGCCCAAGATGTCATCCACGCTGTTTGGATTCCCCAATTCCGACTCAAACAAGATGCCATCCCCGGACGAGATACCCAACTTCGCTTCAAACCCGAAGTTCCCGGAACCTATCCCCTCGTCTGTGCCGAACTCTGTGGGTCTTACCACGGTGCCATGCGGACACAGGTAATTGTTCATCCCCCCGAGGAGTATGACGAGTGGCTACAATCGCAAATTGCCGCTAAAGAACGCGGAGACGGCCTCACCGTTGCCCAAATCACGGCCAACAACGACAACCGCCTCGCGCGTCAGACTCAAGACTGGAACATCTCCCCCGAGGCGATCGCCGCCCTGCAACAGATGCAACCCGAGATGCACCATCACCTGTAACCCTCTTGTATAGGGACTTGTGCAGGGACTTGTGCAGGGACTTGTGCAAGAAATAACTTGTAAAACCACCCCAAACGCCTGCAACGCGACATCTGGACAAAACCGCATCGTGAACAGGATTTGACCTCTGCCATTTAATATGACAACCACTTCCGTTGAACCCAAAACCTCCCCACCCAATCCCGAACCCGAACGGCATTGGAAAGACTTTTTCGGCTTTAGTACCGATCACAAAGTCATCGGTATCCAATACTTCGTCACCAGTTTCTTCTTCTATCTCGTCGCTGGCTTAATGGCCACGAGTATCCGCATCGAACTGGCCACCCCCAATCCTGACTTCCTCGGGGCTGAGAACTATAACGGCGTTCTCACTCTCCATGGAACCATGATGATTTTCCTCTGGATTGTGCCAACCGGGGCCGCCTTTGCCAACTACCTAATTCCCCTGATGATTGGAGCCAAGGACATGGCCTTCCCAGTCCTCAATGGCTTAGCATTTTGGCTGGTTCCCCCCGGCGGCGTTCTCCTCCTCACCAGTTTGATTATCCATCAGCCTCCCGTTGCCGGTTGGACCTCTTACCCTCCCCTGAGTCTCATTAGTGGTCAAGTCGGGGAGATGATGTGGATTCTCAGCATTCTCCTGTTGGGAACGTCCTCGATTTTGGGGGGAATTAACTTTGTCACCACCATCTTTAAGATGCGGATTAAGGAGATGTCACTCTATGACATGCCCTTGTTTTGCTGGTCGATGTTGGCGACATCCCTGCTGATTCTCGTCTCTACCCCCGTCCTGGCTGGGGCTTTAATTCTCCTCAGCTTCGACCTCATCGCCGGTACTGCCTTTTTCAATCCCACCGGTGGCGGTGATCCGATTGTCTACCAGCATATGTTCTGGTTCTACTCCCACCCGGCGGTGTACATCATGATTCTGCCGGTGTTTGGCCTCATCTCTGATATTTTGCCGGTTCACGCTCGCAAACCGATTTTTGGCTATAAGGCGATCGCCTACTCCAGTATCGCGATCGCCTTTCTCGGTAACATCGTTTGGGCGCACCATATGTTTACCAGTGGAACCCCCGGCTGGTTGCGGGTGTTCTTTATGGCCGCAACGATGATTATTGCCGTTCCCACGGGAATTAAAGTCTTTAGTTGGGTCGCCACCGTCTGGGGGGGCAAACTTCGCCTCAACTCCGCGATGCTATTTGCGATCGGCTTTGTTTCCATGTTCCTGATTGGTGGCTTAAGCGGCGTGATGGTGGCGTCGGTTCCCTTCGACATTCATGTTCACGATACCTATTTCATCGTCGCTCACTTCCACTATGTCCTCTTCGGCGGCAGCGTCTTTGGGATCTTCGCCGGAATTTACCACTGGTTCCCGAAAATGGTCGGGCGGATGATGAACGAAACCTGGGGCAAAGTCCACTTTGTCCTCACCTTCATCGGCTTTAACCTGGCGTTCTTCCCCATGCACATCTTAGGATTGCAGGGAATGCCCCGCCGAGTGGTGCAATATGACCCGGCTTTCACAACGCTAAACCAGATTTGTACCGTGGGTTCCCTGATTTTGGCGGTGTCGACGTTGCCCTTTTTGGTCAATGCCGCTTGGAGTTGGTTCAAAGGCCCCGTCGCCGGTGCCAATCCTTGGAATGCTTTAACCTTAGAATGGCAAGCCAGTTCTCCGCCGATTAT
>SIHH01000265.1 GCA_004299065.1 Phormidium sp. SL48-SHIP
TTGTCCATCCAGTATCTCAGGCAACTGTTACGAACAAACCGAGCCGTACGAATGGCCTCGTCCAGACGCTCGTACTGCTCTTTGGTTCCTTCTAGCTTGGCCTCAAATACCAGCATGACACCATTGAGCCATTTGACGGGATTGTACCACATTGTACTACAGTGGTTGCCGCGATTCATCTCAACGTTGAATCAAAGATTACAACGTGAGCCTTCTCGCGGATTAAGGTAAACCATCATCAATCGTCTCAAATTAAGGTTAAACCATGAATCGCGCCGAGAAGACCACACCGCGAAGCGCCTGGGCCAATTCCCTGACGGGTCGACCGTTTCGGGATCACGCCAGAGACTTGGACTCAGACATGGCGATCGCAAAACCGCCTCAATCAATCCCAAAAGAACTCTACAATAAAATGCAGAGGACAGGGTAAAATCCCCCTTGCTAACCGTTCACCGCAGTCTAACCCACGATGTCTTTCACCCCCGAGTTCCTAAGTGGTCGCCAAATCCGCGAAAAATTCCTACAATTCTTCGAGGCGCGCCAACACCAACGCCTCCCCAGTGCATCACTGGTTCCTGAAGACCCCACCGTTCTGCTGACCATCGCCGGGATGCTGCCCTTCAAACCCATCTTCCTCGGCCAGCGGGAACGGGACTATCCTCGCGCCACCACCTCCCAGAAATGTATCCGCACCAACGACATCGAGAACGTGGGCCGAACCGCGCGACATCATACGTTTTTCGAGATGTTGGGGAACTTCAGTTTTGGAGATTACTTTAAACCCGAGGCGATCGCCTGGGGCTGGGAACTGATGACCCAAGTCTACGGCTTACCCCCAGAACGCCTCATCGTCAGTGTCTTCCGGGAGGATGACGACGCCTTCGACATTTGGCATCAAAGCATCGGTATTCCCAAACATCGCATTCAACGGATGGGAGAAGAGGACAACTTCTGGAAATCCGGCCCCACCGGTCCCTGTGGTCCCTGTTCCGAGATTTACTATGACTTCCACCCAGAACTCGGCGACGACCACATCGACTTAGAAGACGACAGCCGCTTCATTGAACTGTATAACCTGGTCTTTATGCAGTTCAACCGCGACAGCGACGGTAGCCTCACCCCTCTCCAAAACAAAAACATTGATACAGGGATGGGACTCGAACGCATGGCCCAAGTGCTGCAAAGCGTCCCCAATAACTACGAAACCGACCTCATTTTCCCCATTATCAAACGAGCGGCGGCGATCGCCCGGCTTCGCTATGACAACGCCGACGCCAAAACCCAGGTTTCCCTGAAAGTCATTGGCGACCATGTGCGCGCCGTGGTGCATCTGATTGCCGATGGGGTGCGGGCCTCGAATATGGGCCGGGGCTATGTCTTGCGTCGTCTGATTCGCCGAGTGGTGCGTCATGGTCGTTTGATTGGCATCGAGGGCGCGTTTATTACCGAAGTCGCTGAAGCGGCAATTCAGGTTTCGGAAGCTGCCTATGCCAATTTGCGGGAACGGCAGGGGTTCATTGAAACGGAGTTATCTCGCGAAGAAGCCCAATTCCTGAAAACCTTGGAACGGGGCGAAAAACTCCTCGGCGAGATTCTGGAGACTCAGCCGCAACAGATTTCTGGCGAAGATGCCTTTACGCTGTATGACACCTATGGCTTCCCGCTGGAGTTGACCCAAGAAATTGCCGAAGAACAGGGCATCGGGGTTGATGTGGCTGGCTTCGAGGTGGAGATGGAACGGCAACGCGATCGCGCCCGGGCCGCCCATGAGACCATTGATTTGACGGTTCAGGGCAGTTTGGATGAATTGGCGGAAAACCTCCATCCGACGGCGTTTTTAGGCTATACGGATAATCAAGCTAATGTCCAAGTGACGGCGGTTTTAGTCGAAGGTCATCGGGTGGAGTCGGCCCAAGCGGGCGATCGGGTGCAGGTGGTCCTCGATCGCACCCCCTTCTATGCTGAGTCTGGGGGACAAATCGGCGATCGCGGTTATCTCTCTGGAGAAACCCTCGTGGTTCGTATTGAAGACGTGAAGAAAGAAGGGAACATCTTTATTCACTTCGGACGCATCGAACGGGGAACGCTCAACTTAGGCGATACAGTGACGGCGCAAATTGATCGCGCCTGTCGTCGTCGCGCCCAAGCCAACCACAGCGCCACTCACTTGCTACAAGCCGCCCTGAAACAACTGGTGGATGAGTCGGTGTCTCAGGCGGGGTCTCTGGTGGCCTTTGACCGCCTCCGCTTTGACTTCAACTGTCCCCGCGCCCTCACCGCCGAGGATGTGCAGCAAGTCGAAGATTTAGTCAATACTTGGATTGCTGAGGCCCATGGGGCGCAAGTGGCGGAAATGCCCTTAGAGGAAGCCAAAGGGAAAGGCGCTGTGGCCATGTTTGGCGAGAAATACGCCGATGTGGTGCGAGTGATTGACTTTCCTGGGGTGTCCATGGAACTCTGCGGCGGGACTCATGTGAGTAATACGGCCGAGATTGGCGCCTTTAAGATTATCTCCGAGTCGGGGATTTCCTCGGGGGTGCGGCGTATTGAGGCGGTGTCGGGGCCAGCGGTGTTGGATTATCTCAATAGCCGTGATGGGGTAGTCAAGGAGTTGTGCGATCGCTTTAAGGTGAAGCCAGAAGAGGTGGGCGATCGTGTCACCAGTTTACAAGAGGAACTCAAAGCGGCCCAGAAACAACTGGCCACCCTCAATGCTGAGTTGGCGCTGGCGAAATCGGATCAACTTCTCTCGGAAGCTGAAGCCGTGGGCGAGTTCCAGATTCTGGTGGCCAACCTGGGAACCGCCGACAGCAAGGCCCTACAAACCGCCGCCGAACGCCTACAACAGAAACTCGGTGACGCAGCGGTGGTGTTAGGGGCGATTCCCAGTGAAGGGAAGGTGAGTTTAGTGGCCGCCTTTAGTCCGGCGGTGACTCAGAATGGCCTGCAAGCGGGCAAATTCATTGGCGCAATTGCCAAACTCTGCGGCGGTGGCGGTGGTGGTCGTCCTAATCTCG
Source organism: Phormidium sp. SL48-SHIP (assembly GCA_004299065.1). Taxonomy (GTDB): domain Bacteria; phylum Cyanobacteriota; class Cyanobacteriia; order Cyanobacteriales; family Geitlerinemataceae; genus Sodalinema. The sequence goes on from SIHH01000265.1 coordinate 3,018, forward strand.
CCCAAGCGGGAGGACGGGATGCGAGTCAGTTACCGGCGGCTTTGGAGGCGGCGAAAGCGCAGTTAATGGAGGCGTTGGGCTAGGCGTTTCAGGGAATAGAGGATGGCATCTTCTATTCCCTCGATTTTTGCGATATTTCTCGTCTTAAGTGGCTATCAACCTGTTTCAAGGGTCTCAACCTCTATCTCATCAAAACTCCTGGGTCTGAAACCCCGTCCTTTTAGGACGGCTTTACGATGGATATCTTCAAGTCTACCAAATTGTAGGGGCGAAAGATTTTTCGCCCCCATCGGTGACCGATCCCGCCTCCAACACCTGTGACAACCGGCCACGGTGACGACAACCATCGAGGAGTTTATGGCGGAAATGGGTGACTCATCTCGGCTAGGGCGATCGCCCTCCCCGTCCTCTACCAACTGTCATTCATTGGAGGAGGCTGGTTCCAATCGTCTTCCTTGGGGCTGGGAGGGTCTTGAGTCCTCGCCGGCGGAGGAGTCGGCGCTGGATCTCTCGGCTGCCAGATGGGTTCCTTCTCCGTCGCCCCTGAGTCCTGTCGTTGCAGTTGCAAGGGTTCGACGACCCGCGCCACAGCATCTTTGAGAAATGCCTTGACAAATTCCTCTTTTTGTGTTAATTCAAACTGCCGTTGCACCACTTCCGTAATGCCGCCATCTCCCCAATCCCCATCTTGGCGGAAATACTCAATAAAACTTTTACCAGCAATGCGAGTTAGATAGGCCGCACTCACCCCTTGAATGGCTTTGCCAATCACCAACGTACCCACATGAAACTGTAACCCCGTTGCCACCAGTTGCACAACGCCCTTGACAATGCCTAAACTGGCTAGGGTTTTGCCCAAGGAGAGGGCTAACTCTCGTCCTCGTTCTAAGTTCAACTCACAGCCGTAGACTTTGCCCAACTCCACCACCATTTGCGCGTTCACCGCCGCTGTAGCCAACAAATCCACCCCAGGAAGCGGCGTAATCGCGATCGCCCCGGCCCCAATCCACTGATAGCGATCCACAATCTTCATAGCTTGACGGCGGCGTTGTCCATCCAACAGACGACGCGCCTCATCCCCCAACCGCTGGGATTGCAGCAAAATGTTATCTGCCAGTAAATCTTCCCCCTCAGCCCGTAATACCGCCACAATACGCCGAATCAAGGGCATAATCTCAGGATCTGGCGTGAAGGCTTCCCCCGTCACCAGACGCACCACCGGAGGATTCGCGGAAATCGCCACAATATCACTCGGGGGAACAATCCCTCGTAATCGCGCCCGCAACCGAGCTAAAATGACCTCGCGATCGCCCTCAGCATACAAATCCGCCTTATTAAAGGCCACAACAGAACGCTTACCAATCTCCGCGAGAACTTGCAGAGGCTCATATTCCGACTGGCGTAAGTCATTATCGACAATAAACAACAACAAATCCGCCTCCGTGGCCCATTGGCGAGCCACTTCCCCCCGTTCATTCCCCTCGATTCCCGATTCCAAGATTCCGGGGGTATCCGTAATCAAAATCTCCCGTTCCAATCCCGGTAGATTCAGGGTATAGGTTTCTCCCACCGTCGTCGTTCCCATCGGCGCACTCACTCGCCCCACCACTCGCCCTAAAATAGCATTGACCACTGACGACTTCCCCGCCGATCCGGTTCCGAAAACCACCACCTGTAAGTTACCCTGGGAGAGATTGGACTCAATCGCCTGCGATCGCGCCTTGAGAGCCTGTCGAGCCACCTCATCCTGGATTTGCTCAACCTGCGATCGCACCGCCTTGAGATTCACCGATGCGGCTTCACTCTTATTCTCGGGAACCCTCGGCGATGGACGTCGCGACCCCCGTTTCACCTCAGACGGCGTCCACAGCAGCCGCAAATAATACACCAACCCCCCAATCAGCACCGCCAACAGAACAATCAGCAGCAGCAACAAGAGATTGGCTAAAAACGGACTGGCAGACCAAGCGATTTGACCATACAGCCAATTTAAGGACGTGATCAACCAGATGGTCATCGCCAAAATGACGATGACCCCAACAATGAGAGTCAGGAGACGAGACAGGGGCATAGAACACCAGGAACTTTCCCTAGTTTAGCCTTTCAATTCTGCCACTATTCCCGCCCCAGTTTCTGCCCCGACGATCCAGTTTCCCTGTCTCAATATACGAACGGGACCACCGCCGAGTAAGCTAAAGTGGGATGGCGACCATCAGGCAGGCTGAGGCCGACCACAAGTATATCCTCCTGCATTGTTCCCCCTCTTGCCTTTTGCCTCTTGCCT
>SIHH01000266.1 GCA_004299065.1 Phormidium sp. SL48-SHIP
ATCATAATCGCCGCGATCGCCCCTTATCAATCCCTTCTAAACCTCGTACATTTCGCCGCACAAATTGCATCAAGCGATGGAAGTCCGACCGTTTCCAGAGCGGTTTTAATTCCAGGTCATCCATCGCTAGGGGAACATAAATTTCTGGGGCTAACTCCACCGCCTTCTGTAAAGACAGCATCGCGCCATCTAAATCCTCATCCAAGACCGCACAACAGGCTTGATTGTACCAACTATAGGTATCTTCAGGTTCTAGGTCTAAACAGGCATCATATTGGGCGATCGCCGAGCGATAATCTCCCTGAAGACGATATAGATCTGCCAACTTATAGCGGGCATCAAAATCATCGGGTTCTGTTTTTAACGCCTCTCGATAGGCAATTTCTGATTCTTCAAATTGCCCTAAATGCCGTAAACAATCCCCTTTGCGGAACCAACTCCAAAAATCACTGGGTCGATTATCTAACGCTTCCTCATAACAGGACAAAGCGGCGCGATATTTTTGTAGGTAGCGTAGGGCATCGCCGCGACGAAACCAAGCCCAGTAATCATGGGGACGCAAGCGCAAAGCTTTATCAAAACTGGCGATCGCCTGCTCAAATTCCCCCATCTCTTCTGACAAAATAATGCCCCGATTGTACCAAGTCCAATAGTCTTTAGGACGTTCATTCAGAGCCTTATCAAAACTCTCAATGGCTCGTTCAAATTCCCCCAATTCCACTAATGTATTGGCACGATGATAGAGCGCCCAGTAGTCATGAGGACGAGCGAGAATCGCTCTGTCAAAGCAGGCTAACGCGGCGGTATAATGTCCTCGATTAAAAAATCGCTTGCCCTCCTTATAGCAAAGCCAATAATTTTCCCAACGGGCTTCTAAATAGGGTGTTAATCGGCTGTCATCTAAGGTCATTGTTATCGTAATTCATGCAAATGGTCTTCCCTAGAAAATAACTAGGGATTTAGCCTAAAAAAACTTGAGTTGCTGTTAAATCTAGGTCAGAAAGACTCAGAGATTCAATGGGAGTATCCCCAGAAAATGTCCCCATTTCTTCATAAGTCCCTTCTCGTAACACCAAAACTAAAACCGTTTCAGCGTCCGGGTCAATCAGCCAATATTCTGGAATGCCACAACTTTGATATTGAAAGCGTTTGGCGACATAATCTCGCTGTCGTTGAACCTCTCCTGGACTGACCACTTCAACCACCAATAACGGCGGATTCATCGACAAACGAACCGTGTTGCGTCGGGCCAGTTGTTCGATATGGTCTTCCCGCAGAATCGTCAAATCAGGATAGCGATTTCTCGGTTCTCCCTGGACTTCAATCTCTAACCCTTGGCCGCGGACTCGATCAATTCCAACTAAACCGGCAAAGTGGAGGAGGAGACGGTTGGCAATTTGAACATTTACACCAGATTCGGGGGGCATCTTAACTAATTGACCGTTATACAACTCATAAAAGCCTTCTAGGGACTCACTATAAACGAGATAGTCTTCAAAACTCTCAAATAATCGGGGTTGAACCTGTACCATTGATCTGACTCCAGAGACGGTGAACATCCAGTTGGGTCGGCCGATGCTTCCATTATCGCCGTTGCGATCGCCCAGCAACATGGCAAAATAATCCCAAGCCCCTAAAAACGCAAGCCCAACACAAGCCCAACGCAAGCCCAAATCAAGCCAGATGACAGAGTATCGCATCGAAACCGACTCCATGGGCGATCGCCAGATCCCCGCCAACGCCTACTATGGGATTCAGACCCTCAGGGCGATCGAAAACTTCCCCATTAGCGGACATCGGCCTCTCCCGGCCTACATCGAGGCCTGTGTTCTCATCAAAAAGGCCACCGCCACCGCCAACCGGGAACTCGACTGCATCCCCGCCGAGATCTCCGAAGCCATCATCACCGCCGCCGATGAAGTTCTGGCCGGACAATTGCGGGATCAGTTTGTCGTCGATATTTACCAAGCCGGGGCCGGAACCTCCCACCACATGAACGTTAACGAAGTTCTCGCCAATCGGGCCTTAGAACATCTGGGAGAGGAAAAAGGCAATTACAGTAAAGTTAGCCCCAACGACCATGTCAACTATGGTCAGTCTACCAACGATGTCATCCCCACCGCCATCCGTATCGCCGGACTCCTAGCCCTACATCGTCAGTTTTTCCCCGCCTTGGAGGCCACCGTCGCCACCCTCAACCGCAAAGCCGAGGAATGTCAAGATGTGGTGAAATCCGGGCGAACCCATATGCAGGATGCGGTTCCGGTACGCCTCGGGGAAGATTTTCGGGCCTGGGCCGTGATTCTCAATGACCATTTACGGCGCATCCGTTACGCCAGCGAAGACTTACATAGCTTAGGATTGGGGGGAAGCGCCTCGGGAACCGGACTCAACACCCATCCTCGCTATCGCTTCCGTTGCGCCGAACTCCTGGGAGAGTATATCAGCCAACCCCTAGAAAGCGCCCCCCATCTGATGGCCGCCATGCAGAGTTTATCTCCCTTCGTGGCCGTATCCGGGAGTTTACGCAATCTGGCCCAGGATTTAGTGAAAATCTCCCATGACTTGCGCCTCATGGATTCTGGCCCCAAAACTGGCTTGAAAGAGATTCAACTTCCTCCAGTTCAGCCGGGTTCCTCGATTATGCCGGGGAAATATAACCCCGTGATGGCGGAAATGACCTCGATGGTGTGTTTTCAGGTGATGGGATTGGATCAGGCGATCGCCCTATGCGCCCAAGCCGGACAATTAGAGTTAAATGTCATGATGCCCCTGGTGGCCTATGACTTGATTCATAGTATCGAGATTCTGGGGAACACCCTCGACGCCCTCAATCGTCGTTGTCTGGCAGGCATCATCGCCAACCGCGATCGCTGTCTGGGCTATGCTGAAGGCAGTCTCGCCCTTGTCACCGCCCTCAACCCCCACATTGGCTATCTCAACGCCGCCGCGATCGCCAAAGAGTCCCTCGATACCGGCAAATCCCTGCGGGAATTAGTGTTAGAAAAGGAATTAATGCCCGAAGCCAAGTTAGCGGAGGTGTTGGACTTAGAGAAAATGAGTCAACTTCCTCCGAGTCTTGATGAACTCCCTTAACCTTGTTGTTCACCTAGATCAGCCATGCAAAGTCAATATAGCGAAACTCAACTAACCTTCCATTACGAAAACGGCGGCGAGGAATCCTTTAGCGTTCCTCTAACCGCGCAACAAGTCTATCAACAACTACAACTGGCCATCGAGTCACCGCTTCTGACCTTCCATCTTTATGATCGTAGCGTCACCATCCGCTTCGATCGCGTCCTGAAAGTGGAAATCTTCCCGGCCTTCCCCGAAGTTCAGGGCGATGGCGTGTTTTCCGAGGCCCAAGTGGTGACGGCCATGCGTCGCGCCACCCGTCGGTGAACCCCCTATGCGCTTAATTGTCGAAGGTTGGCGGTTTATTTCCCAATCCTACGCCGTCGTTAACCAGTTCCAACTCCTGGAACTCCTCAATCGCCCGGATGTGCAACTGTACCATCGGGAAATGCCCTATTTGCAGGATTGGCAAGCCGCCACGGGACTGCTATCTCCCGCAGAGGAAGCCCAGTTACGGACGATTCCCGAACCGCCAGACTCCCTGCAAAGTGAAGCCGTCTTGCGGATGCAAATGCCCTTCGACTTTTCCCCGTCGAACCATTCTCGCCATTTGGTGGTGTTTGGTTTGACGGAATATGGCAAAGTCCATAATGCCATGGTCCAATGTATGGGGGTGTCCGATTTTGGCCGGGTTCATCGCCAGAGTGAAGCCACCATTCTCACCTCCTCAAATTGGTCCCGCCAGGGGTTTATTCAGAGTGGCGCCGATGCTAACCGCATTCGGGTGGTTCCCCTGGGGGTGAATCCTCGCGTTTGTCATCCCCTCCCTGGGGAGGAACGGCAAGCGTTACGTCGTCGTTTGGGGATTGAGGATCAGTTTATCTTCCTCAATGTCAGTTCTCAACATCCCCGCAAAGGGATTCGTCCGTTACTCAAAGCCTTTGCCCAAGTGGTTCAGCGTCACCCCCAGGCGCGGTTGGTTTTGAAGGGAACGACGGGGTTATATGGGTCGCAAAAGTATATTCAATCGGCGTTAGATGAGGTGTTAACGCCCCAGGAACGCGATCGCGTTTTAGCCAATTTAGCCTACATCGGACAAGACTTATCTTTTGCTGAAGTGGTCCAACTCTATCAAGCGGCAGATGCCTATATTTCGCCCTATTTAGCCGAGGGATTTAATTTACCGGTTTTGGAGGCGATCGCCTGTGGAACTCCCGTCATTTGCACGGCTGGCGGTCCCACCGATGATTTTACGCAATCCTCCTTTGCAATCCGAGTGACCGCTGAACAAATTTGGCAAGAAATTTGTGGTGAACAACGACTCCTCTTTAACCCCGATATTGAGTCCCTAATTGCCGCTATGGAACGAGTTATCAATGACCGAGATTTCCGAGAAAATGCCAATCATTTGGGGTCTCAGTTTGTTCAGAAAAACTATACTTGGAGTAAAACCGTTGACCATTTAGTGAATGTGCTTTGGTCATCGATGGATCACTTTGCGGATGTTGTTCCTGTATAAATTCTAACAAAGCTAACTTTCAAGGAGTTACCATGGTTGAAACGATCCAAAAATCTCTAAGCTTAACGGACTTTCTAGAACGTCCTGAAACCAAGCCCGCCTCGGAATATATCAACGGTAAAATCTCACAAAAGCCCATGCCTCAAGGCGAACATAGTCGTTTACAGTATAAACTGTGCCTTGCCATTAATGCTGTGACTGAACCCGCAAAAATTGCCCTAGCCTTCCCAGAATTGCGCTGTACATTTGCAGACCGTTCTCTTGTGCCTGATATTGCTGTATTCCGCTGGCAACGCATCCCAAAAACCGACAGCGGACGAATTGCCAACCGGTTTAACACCTATCCCGATTGGATGATTGAAATCCTCTCGCCTCAGCAAAGTACAACCCAGGTGTTAAACAAATTATTACAGGCTTGCCAACAGGGAACTCAGCTTGGCTGGTTGATTAACCCAGAAGAAGCAACGGTTCTAGTGATTAGCGAGAATCAACGCCTTGATGTCTTTAGCCAAGATGATCAACTGCCAGTTTTAGAAGGAATTGATTTGTCTGTAACAGTTGGTAATATCTTAGAGTGGTTAACCATTTAGGGAGTTAAACCTAATCGAAAAAATGGTATTAAATTAATTTTCCTGGTCATTCAAAGTCATTCAAATCAAATTTATATCTAAAAAATAGGCA
>SIHH01000267.1 GCA_004299065.1 Phormidium sp. SL48-SHIP
TTGCACTATAGGCAAAAAAATTGGCTACTACTGGTTGAATCCGTCACCAGCCATGGTCCCGTTGATGGAAAGCGACATGATGAGTTAGCCGAGTTATTTAGCCGGTCGACAGCCGGATTAGTCTATGTGACGGCATTTCCCAACCGAGGGGTGATGTCTCGTTATCTAGGGGAGATTGCCTGGGAAACAGAAGTCTGGGTTGCTGATTCGCCCTCTCACTTAATCCACTTTGATGGTGAACGATTTTTGGGTCCCTACTGCGATCGCCCTCGCTGATCATCAACCGTGCCAACCTGGGTATGGAAGTGATGCACGAGCGCAACGCTCACAACTTCCCCCTCGACTTGGCAGCCACTGAAGCGCCTTCGATTAACGGCTAGACCCCTCTCTCTCTAGCCTAGAACTCAAGCGCCTCCTGCGGGGGGCGCTTTTGGCGTTGGGGCCTACGATATAGGATGAGACTTGATAATCTTCTAGGAGCCAACATCTTGCTATCTGCAAATGAACTCAACCTTAGCCTTGAACCTAAATCAGCCCCAACACCTTCCCAACTATAGTATCCCTCAAGCCGCTCACTACCTCAGGATTCCCGAAGCCACCGTTCGCACCTGGGTTAAAGGGAGACAATATCCAACCAAAGACGGCAACAAAACCTTTCAACCTCTCATCGAGCCTCCCCAAGTTCGCCCCCAACGCCTCAGCTTCATCAACCTATTAGAAATTCATATCCTCCGGGCCTTGCGAACCCAACATAAAATTGACCTAGCGAACGTCCGCACTGCCCTTGACTACCTACAAAGCCAATTTGACCAACCCCATCCTCTCGCTAGCAATCGCTTTCTCACAGATGGGATCAACTTATTTATTGAGCGCTGTGGGAACCTGCTCAACGTTAGTCAAAACGGACAACTGGCCCTGCGAGCTGCCTTAGACTTACATCTCGATCGCATCGAATGGAACGATCGCGGTTTAGCGTTGCGACTGTACCCCTTTACCCGCACTCGGGAAGAACAAAGCCCCAAAATTCTCGCCTTCGATCCGCGAATTGCCTTTGGTCGCCTGGCGATCGCCCACATTGGGGTTCCCACGGATGTTGTGGTTGATCGCTACCGGGCCGGAGAAACCACGCAAGAGTTGGCAGAGGATTACAACTGCGATCTAGCTTCGATTGAAGAGGCCATTCGTTGCGAACTTCCCGCAGTAGCATGACGGGTAAGCCTCCCATCGAGCCAATTGTCTTCTATATTGACCGATGTCTCGGTCGCAAACTAGGGCAAACACTACAAGAACAAGGGCTAACCATTGCACTCCATGATGACCATTTTCCCCCAAATGCTCTCGATGTGGAATGGTTGCCAGAAGTGGGACAACGAGGTTGGGTTGTCCTGACAAAAGATGCTCGGATCAGCCGCAACACCATCGAACGCCTAACAGTTGCCACCTACAACATTCGTATGTTTGCCTTAACCTCTCAGAACTTAACCGGCGACGAGATGGCGAATGCTTTTATGGCGGCCATGACTCGAATCGAGCAACAGATCAGACAGCAAGATGCTCCCTTTATCGCCAAGGTCTATCGGGACGGTCGTGTGAAACTGTACCGCGATCGCCCAGCGCTTCTCGATGAACTCCAACATTAGAACTCAAGCGCCTCCTGCGGGGGGCGCTTTTGGCGTTGGGGCCTACGATATAGGATGAGACTTATTGAGGCTGTTTAACTATGACTCGACAATTGACGATTAACTATCCTGAGACCTTTCCTGATGCATTAGGTCAGAGCCAAGAGCAATTTGAACAAGCAGCTAAATGGGCCATGGCGGTCAAGTTATTTGAACTGAAACAACTTTCCTCAGGAATGGCTGCTATGTTATTGGGGGTAGAGCGGACCACATTTCTCTTAAAGTTGGCGGATTATGGTGTACCCATGATCGATTTAGATGAGAGAGAACTACAGTCTGATCTAGACAATGCCTGAGACTCGAATCATTGCGATCAATACATCTCCTTTAATTGCTTTAGTGGCTGCTCTAGGAGACTTACGGCATCCTCCTCAAAGCTAAGCAATACTATCCTGAGTTGTCGGTACGGGGGGCGATCGCCAAGATGCTCAACCACAACATCCGTCTGAGTCAAACCGTCATCGACTTTGCCCTACAACAAGCCGGGGAGGATGCCTGAAGCTCTCTAGGGGTGAGACGATTATATAGGTTTAACTTATATCTATCATTTCGCCATTCCCTCATCCAGCTAACCGTGACTGCCCCCCATGAGATACAACAGGGCCATGCGAACAGCGACACCACTGGTCACTTGAGCCTGAATCAGACTCAACTTAGGGTCATCCATCACATCAGAACTGAGTTCAACGCCGCGATTCGTTGGGCCGGGGTGTAGAAGTTTGACCTGAGGCTGACAGCGTTTGAGGCGATCGCGCGTAATGCCAAACGACTGATGATACTCTCGCAAACTGGGCAACAGATGGGCCGTCATCCGTTCTCGCTGTAGCCGCAGCGTCATCACAAAATCCGCCCCCTGCAACGCCTCATCGAGATCCCAATGTAGATGCAATCGCTCGGGATGATACGCTCCCATCGCTTGGGCAAATAACTTTGGCAGTAACGTGGGGGGTGCCGCTAGGTGAACCTCCGCCCCACTGGTGGTTAAACTCCAAATGTTCGATCGCGCCACCCGTGAATGCAAGATATCCCCAACAATGGCGATTTTCTTACCCTGCAAACAGTCAGTTCGGGGATTGTCACGATCTAAATGAGCGCAAATCGTAAATAAATCCAACAAGGCCTGGGAGGGATGTTCATGGAGGCCATCCCCGGCATTGAGGACTCCCACATGAGTTCCGAGGCGTTCCATCTCGCGGGCAATCACCTGAGGAACCCCCGCCTGTTGATGGCGTATTACCATCATGTCCGTCCCCATCGCCAGATAGGTCTTGGCAGTATCTAAAATGGTCTCTCCCTTCGTTAACGAGGAGTTTCCCGGCGCAAAATTAAGAGTATCGGCCGACAGACGCTTCGCCGCCAACTCAAAGCTACTGCGAGTGCGAGTCGATGGCTCAAAAAATAAGTTGGTCACGACCCGTCCCTGCAACGTGGGGACTTTCTTGGTCCGTCGAGATAACACTTCCCGAAAACTTGCGGCTGTGCGTAACACCGTGTCGTATTCAGGAACAGAGAAGTCTTCTAAGGACAGGATATGTCGCCGAGTCCAAGGAGGGGTCGCTATGGCAGTCATTAGAGAAGGTTACATTATGCGCGCTAACAGTATCAAATCATATCTGGTGTTGTTCCTCACCGGGGCGATCGCCAGCCTGGCCCTCACCGATTCCGCCCAGGCCCAACGGCGGTTTGGTTCCCCCCGCAGTAACCAACCCCTAATCACCGACACCGAACCGAGTTCCCCAGAACCTCCCCGAACCCCCTCAGAGGCCAACGGAAATCCCAACGACATCGAGTTAACGCCTGATAATCCCAATCCCCAAGAACCGAGTCTCGATCAGCAAAGCCTCACAGTCACCGTCTATCGTCCCGACCTCTTTTGCGAGAACCTCATCCCCCGAACCGAACAAGTTTCTCCTGAACAACCCACCGAAGGGGCGATCGGTCATGTTCTCAAAGATTGGGCACAAGGAGAGTTTCGTCTGGCTGGCTATCGCGTACAGCGGGACGACCTCACCGGGGTGGTGAATGTGGATTTACGCATCGCCCCCGACGCACCCCGCCGTTGGTCCTCTCTCTCAACCTGTGAACAATTTTCCCTCCTGGGGAGTTTACGCAGCACACTCCTGGAAAACCCTGAACTGGATATTGCTGGGGTGGAGTTCACCAGTCAGGGACGACCGTTGGTGTTTTGAAGAAGGGAACAGGGAACAGGGAACAGGGAACAGGGGGGGAGAAGGCAAGAGAGAAGATGTGGGGGCGTCCCCTTGGGGCTGTACTCTTCGGGCAAGAGGCTATGAACTGTCCCTGGCTTGCCTGTATCCTGAGAACAAGAGCAATTTGCATTAACATATCCCCTTGACCATGAATCAGGAGTTACAGGAGAGACAACGGGCCGCCGGGGCCATCACCGAGGAGATCGCCCCAGGAGTGACGGCGGCGGTGAGTTTCAACAATGACGGCGACGCTTTCAAGGCGGCCCAATCCGGGGTAGCCCTGTACGATCGCACCCCCTGGGGACGCTTAGAACTCACGGGAGGCGATCGCCTTCGCTTTGTCCATAATCAAAGTACCAATGAGTTTAACCAACGGCAGCCGGGAGACCTCTGTGAGACAGTATTTGTCAACAACACAGCCCGCACCCTCGACCTGGCCACCGCCTACATCACCGATGAGGCCGTCATTCTCTTGGTTTCCCCCAGTCGCCGCGATACCCTCTTTCAACTCTTAGACCGCTATATCTTCCCCGCCGATCACGTCGAATTGCGCGATCGCACCTCAGAAACGGCCTGTTTTAGCCTCATCGGTGACAGTAGCCCTCAACTCCTGCAAAAACTCGGTCTTTCCCAAGAGATTCCCCCAGGACAACATCGCCTCCTCAGCCTAGACCATCTCCCCGATTCCCCCCAAATTCGCATCGGGGCCAGTAATGGCCTCAACCTCCCCGGTTATACTCTCCTCTGTGACGCGGACCAAGCTGCCAGCATCTGGAACGCTTTGCACGAAAACGGGGCCACCCCCCTCGGAGAAAAGGTTTGGCAGCAACTACGCATTCAACAGGGACGACCGGCCCCCGATGCGGAACTAACCCTGGACTACAATCCCCTAGAAGCGGGACTCTGGGATTATATTGCCTTCGACAAAGGCTGTTACATCGGCCAAGAAACCATCGCCCGTCTCAACACCTATCAAGGGGTCAAACAACAACTCTGGGGACTCCGCCTCAGTGAGTTCGTAGACCCCGGAACCCCGATTCAGGTGGAGGACACTAAAGTCGGAACCCTCACCAGCATCGTCGCCACAGAGGACGGCTATCTCGGTTTAGGCTATATTCGCACCAAAGCTGGAGGGGCTGGCTTATCGGTTCAAGTCGGGTCCAGTGAGGCCACGGTGATTGAAGTTCCCTTCCTCTCCCGAGGCTACCTCACCACCGTCGAGAAATAGTTGGGTTAGGTTCTCCCTGTTCCCTGTTCCCTGTTCCCTGTTCCCTTCTTTTGCCTCTTGCCTCTTGCCTCTTGCCTCTTGCCTCTTGCCTTTCTTCCCCTATGACCCATCTACTCATCCCTGCGGCGGGCGTTGGTCGCCGTATGGGCAGCGATC
>SIHH01000268.1 GCA_004299065.1 Phormidium sp. SL48-SHIP
TTCCCTATTCCCTATTCCCTGTTCCCTATTCCCTATTCCCTTCTTCATAATGCCCATTCAACCCCCTGCTCCCCCACCGATTTCTCCCCGTCAAATGAACTTGCTGCGGATTGTTGCCGCCATGGCCTGGGCTGATGGAGAATTAGCCCAGACCGAAGTTGAGGTCATGCTCACACGCTTCAGCGAGCTATTTGCCAAAAGCCCGGAAGACCGGGAGAAGTTACGGCAAGATTTGCAAGCCTATTGTATTCAAAACATCCCCCTCGAAGATTTGGTTCCTAAGTTGCACAGTGATGAGGAACGAGAATTGGTCTTGCGATTAGGCTATGAGGTTATTGCCTCGAGTTCCCGGACGCCTGATGAGCCGAAAATCAATGAGGAGGAGGCAAGTGCTTATCAGAAACTTCGTGATATGCTGGGCTTACCCGAGGCTAAAGTGAAAGAGATTGAGGCTCAAGAATTTTCAGATTCACCTGAAGATTCATCCCTGGTTGAAAGTTTAGGAGAATCTCTCCAGGACTTCTTTAAGAAATAGGTCTAAATACGTTGTCCAACTCCTTAAATGAGTTAAATTAAAGAATGGTTGAGTCGATGGAATCAATTATGGAATCAATTGATGTAAATGACCTAGCGCAACGATTGGCGTCGGAGACAAAACCCATCCAGTTGATTGATGTTCGGGAACCGGAAGAGGTTGCGATCGCCGCGATTGAAGGCTTCGAGAACCTACCCCTAAGTCAATCTCAGGAGTGGATTCCTAAACTCTTAGACATTCTCGATCCTGATGTGGAAACCCTCGTTTTGTGTCACCACGGGATTCGCTCGGCGTACACCTGTCAATGGTTACAAGCTCAGGGCTTTAAAAATGTCTTAAATATCGAGGGTGGAATTGATGCCTATTCTCTTTGCGTTGATCGCTCGGTTCGCCGCTATTAAATTCGTCGCTATTAAAATGGTCTGAACTGGTAAATTAAAACCCATAATTTACCAGCCATTTTGCTAAGTATTAATTCTCTGTTCTGTCTGGTTCTTGAAGGCGAGCCAACTGTTCCATGACTTGATTGTTTAGGATCGGATCTTCGTCGAGGCGATCGCGAATCTGATTAAACTCCTCAACCGTTAAGTTCTCAGCTTGAATCATCTCAGCAACGCGATCGCAGTAGTTGACAATTTCTTGCCGCAGGGTTCGTGAAAAGCCACGAATTGTATCCGGTTGATTGCAACGAACCTCAGCTAAGGCAGCCTGTTCAGTATCCGGGACATTTTCGGCGAGAACCCGGTAGGTGGCTTGTCGTTGTCGTTCAATCTCCCAAACCGCTGCGGTATAGTTGTTAAGCCATGTTTCGCGGCTGTTATCCCCGTCGGCGACGGGAGTGTTTTCGTTCGAGGCATTTCCGCCACAGCCACTGAGTAAGAGAAGGGATAGGGTTGCAGCCGCAGCCAGTCGTTTAGACAAAAATCGCAGGGGTAACATCAATCTCAGCATTCTCATTGCGGCATGGGTTAAAACCGTCAAGTTCTCTTAGACGTGCAAGCTAGTATAGCGCCGAATGGATGACTCGCAAAGGTTCACGTATTCCGTCACGGAGGGAATTAAAACCCTAGGGCAATATGAGACCAATTCGGTATACTGTGAGTAACTAACATTAATCCCAATCTAGCCATGTCCAGTCTGTTGGCACAAGCTCAAGCGGGGGATGAACAGGCGATCGCAGCAATCCTTAATTCTGTCTTCAAAAAAGACGTAATTAAGACAGATGTCTCGAAATCGGGAACCTGTCTGCGAGTTGTTATTTTAATCGATGAATCTGGCGATCGCCGCTGGATTTTGCCCCGTCTGCACAAAATTCTCCGCAAACTTAACCTGAAGTCCCTTGAGGTTGTTCGCATCATCGCCATCCATCCCGGAGCCTCAGATCCCCTCTGGAAACACCAGTTATTCTTAACGCCGTCTAACCGGGGTAACGCCACATCCAAAACTCCCCGCCGCACTAAGACGGCCCTCAAACGCAACCCACCAGCACTCCCGTCAACGGTGGCTGTTTCTGAGACGGTTTCTGAGACGGTTTCTGAGACGGTTTCTAAGCCTGTTTCTGAGACGGTTTCTGAGACGAAAGCTAACTCAGCTAACTCAGATCCAGATCAACCAGTTCCCAAACTCTTTAAACCTCGCTACACCTCGTTTTTTAGAGCCTTATTCCTCACCCTAATCGGCTTTCCCCTCACCTTCGTTAGTGTCATCGGTGTCGGCTCTTTAGTGATTGCTTATCTTCTGACCTGGCTTGAGGGTGGGTTGGCGATCGCCATTGTTTTCGTCTTGGTGGGAATCTTTTTGATTAGCTTCTGTAGTCTATTTTTATCCTTGTTTTACCAGGCGTTTTGGTTTTATTGGCGTCAACCGAAACCTAGAACTCACAGGCTATTACAGCCTAATCGGTTCAGCGTGGCGGAAGGATATAAGGGCACTCTTATCATGGGGATGACGACCTTGATTTTGTTATCGGTAATCCCCCTAATTAGCTTTGCAGTTTGTTCGGATGCCACTAATATAAATACCGATATTTACTCCTGTGCTGGAGAATTGTCAGGACGAATTCTAGCTGTCAAAATGGTCAGTTTTTACAAACTTTTTGAGGGTCCACAGACAGCAAACTATTTTTCAAGGGGCTATCCAAATAGAGACTACGAAGCTATCATTCATTATTGGATTTTCTGGGGTTTAATTGCTTTACTTATTACCACTTACATCTACCATATCCAAGACCTCTGGTCAAATCGATTCAAGCCGCAACTCAAACGTTTAGTTGAACGTCAAAAAAGGGCTAAACTGGCAACTTCGATCGCCACCTCTACCTCCAAAGCATTTCCAGCAATGGTTATCGTATTAAGCTGCGGTGTTTTGGGAGTGTCAGGTAGCCTATTGTTTGCCCATCAAGATACCTTACAAGCCCTATTCTTCCCCTCAGAGTCGAGTCCCCATCCTGAGGTTAACGTTACATCGACTACGCCCAGTTATCCCTTCCGCGATGCCGTTAACCAGGCCATTAAAGCCTCAGATCTAACCCAAACAGCACAAACGGCTGAAGAGTGGCAAGAGGTGGTTGATGCTTGGAACGCGGCTATAACTGGAATGGAGGATGTTCCGGAGAGTCATGAACAGAGTAATTTAGCCCGTCAGAAGGCGTTGGAATATCGTCAAAATCTTAACTATGCCCAGGAACAGTTGGGAACGCAATAATATAGGGTGGGCTAATGTAGTGTAGGCAAAAGTTTATCTCCGACAAACACTGCACAATTCGATAACTTTCATTTGCAGGGTGGCGATCGCATCTCCCCCACTTTTCAATTGCGTCTCTAATTGCAAGAGAATCGGCAATGTTTGTTGTAATTGTCTCAGAGAAATGCGACTCACCTCTTGACGCAGAAAGTAAATGCGTTTGGGGTTTCCCACCTCCGCCGCTTGGGCGATCGCCTTTTCATCCCGTTCCCGCGAGTCTATCATCAATTTCACCCAAAGCCAGGTGCGAAATTGCCCGATTAACGTTGCCGAAATCACGATAGGAACATCATTGCGGGCAATTAAATCCGCCACCAACCCCAACGCCGCCGCCGTATCCCCCCGAAGAATCGTTTTCGCCAATTGCAAGCTATTTTGAGTTGTTGTTGTCACCAGTTCATCGACGGCTTCAACATCAACTCGACTCGACTCGGAATTTGAACTTCCAAACAGTTTCAGCTTTTCGAGTTCAGTAAACAACTGACGAGTATTGTTCCCCACCGCCTCCGCCAACCGTTCCGCTGCTGCTGGTGAAACCGAAACATCGAGGCTACTGGCGACTTGCTGAACCCGGCGAATCAGCAGTTCAGTTTTCCAGGGAGGAATTGGCGAAAATTCTTGAAACTCCGCCAGCTTTTTCAGCAGTTTTGTTGACTTAAGTCGCTGATCGGGTTTTTTGCGACTTGTCAACAGCAACACCGAACTCTCAGGAAGTTGCGGTAAGGTGCGTTCTAAGTTTTTCTGAATCTCTTGGGGACACTGTTGTAAAATTGGACTGTTGACCAACCAAACTAAGCGTTGACCACCACCAAACGGGGGAGTCATGGCCTGGTTTAAGCCTTGAATCGTCGCGTCGGGGGTATCAGCGGGGATTTTGTCGAAGTTGAACGATCCCCAAGCCGGATCGAGGCTGCGATCGCGTAACCGTTGTACCGCGCGATCGCAGGCAAAATCATCCTCTCCCCAATAGACATAAATGGGCATAACTCAGCAATTGGGTTCAGTACTTGGGTTGAGTACTTGGGTTGACTACTTGGGCAACGAACGAGCGTCGTCTATCCCATACTCTCCCAGAATCGATACAATAGACCCTGCACAAGATACATCACAACCCGCTCACACCCCCATCACCGCGACCACTAAATCTCCAAGATTGAACATCAACAGGGTCAATATGCTCGATTTTACCCATATCCTTAGCCATCTCGCCGAACTCTCCCGCATCCATTGTTTAGGCATCTGCGCCTTCCTGGTTCCTAGTAACCTCCTGGCCACCCTAACCACGTTGGCTCTCGTTGCCACCCGTAAACCCCGGCAAATGAGGCTGTTATCCGCCGCTATGGCGACGATTTTTGCCGTAACGATGATTCTCCATGTTTGGACGTGGTTTGCCGTCGGTGTCGTCCAGGCCCCCACCTTCATTCTGCTGAGTCTCGCCAGTCTCTGTCTGGGGCTGAATCTGCTGGCCCTGGCATTTCCTCACAATGTTGTCCTGGCCTATCGCTGGGGGCGACGGATTTGGAGTCGTCATTCGGCCATCTCTGCCTTAAAATCCGGCGGATATTGAGAGTTATAGGTGGTTTCTCGCCGGCCAAACCAATCGTAGCGATTATCCCGGACTTGATCATAGAGGCCATCGCCTAGGGTTTTCAGGCCGGGTAAGTTGCGATAAGCCCAGAGGAACGGATCGCCCGCCGGGAGTCGCCGCGCAATTTCTTCAGCCGCCTCACTCCCCTGCCAACGTTCCTGGGGATTGTCGGGATTCAACAAAATCATGCCCAATTCGCAACCCTGAGGGGTAATCTCGAATTGAGACAGTACGGTTTCATCTTGCATCGGCACATAGCGAAAGCGATCGCCGCGATCCAAGGTTTCCAAGAGTTGAACCAACGTCACACAAAGGTTACAATTGCCGTCAAAAATAATCAACATCATGTTAGTAAATTCTAAATAGCATCTTGCCGTAAGAAGGCGCCCCTCTTGCCTCTTGC
>SIHH01000269.1 GCA_004299065.1 Phormidium sp. SL48-SHIP
GAATCGAGATGCTGCTAGAAACCCGGTTTCTTTGTCAGCGGCTCAAAACGCAGTTTCTCCCCAGAAACACTGAGTTATAATTATCCCGAGACTCCCATCATTTAAACATTCACCCCTAACAATGATCCGGCTACCCACTCAAAATCAGCCCCAGGCGATCGCAACACGAGTCAGCCGCTTGAGTATCGATGAAACCTGGGTTCGGGTCACCTGGAATGAGTACCTGCGTGCCTTGGAAGACTCGGCCCAGGTTAAGTCCAAGGGCTATTATACTCATGGACGAATGCACATCGATCTGCAACTCCCCGTCAGCTTCGATCAGAGTAGCGACCAAAGTATCATGTCCCTAGCTATTAACCTATACAGCATTTTGAAAGGCATTCCCTTTCGAGAACTAGATAACTGTTCCTTCCGTAAAACCGCCGAGGTGGAATTTCAGCCGGATTTAGCCTATTATGTTGGGTCTCAAGCGATCGCCATTCCGAGTAGCACCGGAATTGTCCATCTCGAAACCTATCCAGTCCCCAACTTAGTCGTAGACGTCGCCAAATCCTCCCTCCTTGACGATCGCACGGTCAAGCGGTTTCTCTACGAAGAAGTGGGAGTTGCTGAGTATTGGATTGTCGATGTAGAAACCGCCCAAGTTTTAGCCGATCAAATGAGCGATCGCGGTAGCCTGAGAATTGACAGTTCCCTCATCTGTCCGGGACTAGACATCGCCATCCTTGATGAAACCCTACAACGCAACCGCCATCAGGATCAGTCCCAGGTGGGGGCTTGGTTAATGGCCCAATTTCAAGCGGCAACCTAATAACCAATACCCCTCAAATAATGACGCTAAAATGCTAAAATAAGGATGAAAATTTTGCTCATAGAAGATGACGATCGCATCGCTAACCCCTTAGCCGAAGCCCTCCGCGATCGCCGTTACGTTGTCGAAACCGCCACCGACGGACGCTCAGGCCTAGAACTCGCCGAAGCCTTCGAGTATGACCTGATCCTACTCGATGTGATGTTGCCTGAACTCGATGGCGTGAGCCTCTGTCGCCAGTTGCGCGATCGTGGCCGCACCACCCCAGTCCTCATGCTGACCGCTCGCGACAGCAGCGGCGACAAAGTGCTGGGCTTAGATGCCGGGGCCGACGATTATGTCGTCAAACCCTTCGATGTAGCCGAATTACTGGCCCGAGTACGGGCGTTGCTGCGACGGGGCAACAGCCAACCGTCCCCAGTGTTAACCTGGGAAAAACTGCATCTTGATCCGAGCCGCCTACAAGTGCAGTACAACGAGGTCCCCCTCAGCCTCACCCCCAAAGAATACGGCTTAGTCGAGTTGTTCCTACGCAATCGCGGCCGGGTGGTGACGCGAGATCTCATTTTCGATCGCCTCTGGTGCTACGACGCCGATATTCCCGACGAAAATACCATCAACGCTCATATGCGCCGTTTACGGAAAAAACTACGAGCCGCCGGCGCACCCCCCGATCTCATCGAAACCCTCTATGGCATTGGTTACCGACTCAACCCCAACCTCGAATCCGCAATTTAACGCCATTGGAACTCGCCTATTGCTGTCCTATCTGGCTGTAACGACGACCATTTTGGGCCTTTCCGGCATTTGCGTCTATCAAGTCCTCTCCCAACGCCTACAACAGCAACTCGATAACCACTTAGAAAGCCTAGCCCAAACCGCCGCGCGAACCTTACCCGTGGTGCGTCACGAGTTTGAAGAACACCTCGAAGACGCTGAAGACGAAGTTTGGCAAGAACGCAATAGCCAGGTGTTCCGACTCGAATCTGGCAACCCCATTCGTCCCGTCAGCGATGGCGATGGGTCCGAGACGATCGCTCAAATCACCCTTCCGAACAACCTCTCGGAGTTGATGGACAAATATCGCCAGGAGGGGATTTTCGAGGTTCCTTCAGACTATCTGCGCTCCCACTCTCAGGGAGTGGAGTGGTTTAACCCTCAGCGTCGCTTGATGGTGCGCGAGGGGGATCTCTTCCCCACCTGGGAGATTGCCGAGACCATTCCTGAAACGGGAGTCAAACAGCAACATGACAAGCTGCGCTCCTATACGATTCCGGTGATGGGGGAATATCGCGATGTTCCGCAACTGGTGGGATATATCCGTGCCAGCGAATCGACGGAGATGTTCGACGCGGAGTTACAGCGGTTGCGCTGGGGGTTGGGGATTGGCAGTGTAGTGGCCTTAGCCTTGACCGCCATCGGCGGAACTTGGCTGACGCGAGAGTCTCTCAAACCCGTCGAACGCAGTTTCGATCGCCTACGACAGTTTACCGCCGATGCCTCCCATGAGTTGCGATCGCCCCTAACCGCCATAAAAACCTCCGTCTCGGTGATGCAACATCACCCCGAACGCATTCACCCAAGCGATACCCAGAAAATCGCGGCCATTATCAGTGCAGCGGATCAAATGTCGGAATTAGTGGAAGATTTACTATTACTCGCTCGTATAGACGATGGGGGCCAGGAGGAGCGACGGGTCATTTCTCTCGATGAAGTCCTCGACGATGCGATCGAACCGTTGCTATGGCTCGCTCAAAACAAGAGAGTTATCTTTGATTACACCCCACCGTCCGAGGGAGAACTCCTCGTCAGGGCTAACGGCGGCCACCTGCGGCGTTTATTTGCCAATCTTGCCGAAAATGCCCTGCAATATACCCCTGAAGGGGGACAAGTGACCGTGCAGGTGATGCGTCAGCAACAAGACGTCCTCGTGAGCGTCCGCGACACCGGAATCGGCATCGCGGCGGCGGACATCCCGCACCTGTTCGATCGCTTTTGGCGGGCAGATAAGGCGCGATCGCATCGTCACGGTGGCACAGGATTGGGGTTATCCATTGCTCAAACCATCGCTCACGGCTATGGGGGTCAGATCACCGTGTCATCTAAGCTGGGACAAGGAAGTTGTTTTCAGGTGCGTTTACCCTTGGCGAACACCACTCGTTCGAGCCCAGGGACGTTCAGAATTTTGTAACTTTCTTGGTCTAAGGTCTTAAACGTGGCACGGGTGCAATCCTACGGATGGTCTCTCAATATGAGTGAGTCCAACGGACCCGTGACGTCATCTTTCGCTATGATTTCACCTTTTTGGTCTGACACTTTGGAGTCTTATTCATGAACCCTCGCACCCTCAGAAACCTGCACCGCAAACTGGCCCCGATTGTTTTTCTACCCTTGTTCGTCACGGCGTTCACAGGAGTGGCCTACCGCATCGGTAAAACCTGGTTCGGCGGGTCCGACAATTTTGGCGATGTCATGATGTATATTCATCAAGGAACCTATCTGGGATCGCAACTGCGCCCGGTGTATGTGCTGTTAAATGGGTTAGGCTTAGTGGCGATGGTCGTTAGTGGTGTGGTGATGACTGGCATCTTCCGGGGGTCTCGCCACAGGAAAGCTCAAGAGTAGAGGGTTAAGGAGTCTCAACGGCGATCTGGGTGTGTTTGCGGCCATGATCTTGGAGGACACTGTGTTCAAGCCTTTTCTCAACCCCCCATCCAGCCAGCCCATGGAAACGCCCTTACAGGAAACTCGCACCAGTGCCTTCGTCGCTGAATTCATCACCAACAGCGGTCACTTTCTCCTACTCAACGCCCTGTCGGAAATCTCCTTAATGGGGTGGTGGGACTATCTCACCTACCCTGGACATTACCTAATTATCGCCGCCATGCTCATACAGGCGGCTTATCTCTCCCGAAGGACAGCCCATCACTTTTGGGGCAACTTCATTGGGGCGGCAATGTATACTCTGGTGGATTTTCCCCTCGAAGGTTGGGAGTTTTTTGGCGAACCCAATCATCTGGTCTTGTGGGCATTTGCCGGGGCGATCGCTGTATTACAAGGTTTGCGCTTTCACGGGTTCCCTCAGGCATTCCGTTGGATTGTTCCCCTCGAAAGCTTAGTCCGAATTGGGATGTTTATTGCCCTCTATGTTGCCCTGAAGCTGAAGTCGGAAAATCTCGCGGTCACCTGGGACAATATCACTAACTTTACCCAACTTTCCCATCACCAGTTTTTAGTGGAAGCTCTGTTACTAATTGGGCTGTTTGTGGGGCTTCAAACCCTTCAGGTGATGGTGCAGCGTCGCCAACTTCAAGAGACGGCCTTGGTGTTGCAGAATTTGGCCCGTTGGGGGTTGGGAACGTATGCCGTGGATGCAGCGATGAATGACCCTCGTCAGTTACGGTTTCAGCGACGAGAACGGACGTTTGTGTTTATGGATGTGCGCGGCTTCACCCAGTGGTGCGAACAGACGTCTCCCGATGAGGTGGCGGCCACTCTCAATCAGTATTATCAGACCGTTGAACCGGCAGCAACGAGTTTTCAGCCCTTGCGAGTGAGTTTGACCGCCGATGAGGTGATGGCAATTTATCCCACGGTCGAACAGGGAGTAGGCGGCGCTATGGCGATGCAGGAGGCCGCCCAACGGGTGTTATCGCCTCTGGGGTTGGGAGCCGGTTGTGCGGTGCATTCTGGAACGGCCATTGAGGGGTTGTTTGGCGGGGAAGACTCCCGCACTTATACGGCGATTGGCGATGTGGTGAATACTGCGAAACGTTTGGAAAGTTCGACTCCGGCGGGAGAAATTACGATTTCGCGATCGGTGTTCGAGGCTCTCGGCGGAGGGGATCGCTTGCGGGTGAAATCGCGATCGCCCATCGCCGCTAAGGGTAAGACGGAACCCCTGACGGCTTGGCAACTTCTAGGCTGGCAACCCTAGGGGGGTCACGATTGTTGGACATTGCGGGTCATTCTACGATTTATCAATTTGAGGTGGTTTAGCGATAAATTGCGATCGCATTGAACCCAATCATGGCTGCCTCAGTCCAAACCCTTAGAGCAGTGGCTTAACGGATTGCTCCAGCGCCTAAATATGATTGTCTTTCACGGGAACCAAGCCGCTGATGGTCATATTTATCGCTTAATCGTGTTTAATTTTTTAGAAATCAACAATGTTAGAACTTTTCTTTGCCCATGTCTCCCCACAGCCGGATGTGACCGTCACCCCGACGGCTATGGTCCAGGAGATCACAGCAAGCGATCGCCATCTGGGGGTCACAGAACTCCGTTCCCCGAATGCGATCGCCGACGTATCCCAGGGAAGCGGTTGGCCAGGAGCGTCTTTCTCAACAGACTTATCCATCGATGATCGCACGGCACTTCCCGTCACCGCGTCCAACACCGACCCACTGACGGGAACGACCCTTGATGAGAGCGAACGGGCAGACCTTCTTTAT
>SIHH01000020.1 GCA_004299065.1 Phormidium sp. SL48-SHIP
CCATGGCTCCCTCCCCTCTCCCCTCGTGCCATGGCTCCAGCCATGACACGAACTCAGGGCGGCTCTGCCGCCTGGACTTGGGAGGCAGAGCCTCCCCAAGAGCATGACTTGGCAGAGCCAAGTCACGAGGAAAAGCCAAGTCACGAGGAAAAAAAACCCTAGACTAGAAAGATGGCCCTGTCTCGTTCCCCTCTCCATGACTAACGCATCCCTAACACCTCTCGGGCAGCCAAAACTCGCCCAACCCCTTCAAATCGGCACAGTCCAAGTCCAAAGCCGCGTCCTCCAATCTCCCCTATCCGGCGTCACCGACCTCGTTTTTCGCCGCCTGGTGCGCCGCTACGCCCCCCAATCGATGATGTATACAGAAATGGTGCAAGCGTCGAGTTTGCAACATCTGCGGGAGGTTCCCCAAATTATGGATGTTGACCCCGAAGAACATCCCATTAGTATTCAACTGTTTGACAGCCGCCCCGACTTCCTCGGAGAAGCGGCGCAAATTGCCGTTGATCAGGGGTCGGATACCATTGATATCAATATGGGCTGTCCCGTCAACAAAATTACCCGCAAAGGGGGCGGTTCCTCCCTGTTGCGTCAGCCGGAGGTGGCCGAGGCCTTGGTCCGCGCGGTGGTGCAGGTGGCGGGGGTTCCGGTGACGGTTAAGACTCGCCTGGGATGGTCTGATGGGGAGATTACGATTCTGGAGTTTGCTCGACGGATGCAGGATGCGGGGGCCGCGATGCTGACGCTCCACGGACGCACTCGACAACAAGGATATACCGGTGAGGCCCAATGGCAGTGGATTCGCCGGGTGAAGGAGGTTTTGGAGATTCCGGTGATCGCGAATGGGGATATTGTTTCGGTCGAGTCGGCCCTACGCTGTCTCGATGAAACGGGGGCCGATGGGGTGATGTGTTCGCGGGGAACTCTGGGTTATCCCTTTTTGGTGGGGGAAATTGATCATTTTCTCAAGACGGGGGAACGACTCCCCCCAGCCAGTCCTGTGCAGCGGTTGGACTGTGCTAAGGAGCATTTGCGAGCCTTGGGGGCTTACAAGGGCGATCGCGGCATTTATCAATCGCGCAAACACCTCTCCTGGTATTGTAAGGGCTTCCCTGGTGCGAATCAGCTACGGGATCAACTCAGTCGCATTGAGTCCGTTGAGGACGGATGCGAGATTCTCGATCGCGCGATCGCTCAATTCGAATCAAACCCGGCTAAGCGTTAATATGAATCAAAATCCCCGTCAAATTATCTAAGCCTCCCTCATCCAAGGCTCTCTCTTTGAGTGCTTCTAACGCCTTACGGGGCCATTGTCGATATCCGTCGAGATAGCCCTGTATTTCACTATCCCGAAGACGACCATGTAAGCCATCACTACAAAGCAACAGTAGATCATCAACCTGTAACTCTCGTTGCGGCGAGGGTTCACGATTCCACTTCGGATCAATACTAAAATCCCCGTTTCCGTCTCGTCCCCCCAAACAGGAACTCACCACGGCTCGCATGGGATGGGTGGCCACCTCCTCCTCGGTGATGCGGCCGATCTCTAGTAGCATTCGTATCACCGAGTGATCGGCGGTTTTATAGAGAAACTCGTCCGGACGATAATGGTAAAGGCGACTGTCTCCGGCGTAGAGATGAATCATCTCATTGGGGGTGATTAGGGCCACCACCGCCGTCGCCCCCATTCCGGCCAATTTAGGATTAATACATCCTTCGGCCCGGATGTTTTCATCAGCTTGATGCAGGGTATTCCAAAGCTGTTGATAGCGATCGCTCAGGGAATTAGCAAGAGGTTGACTTAAGAGCGTTGCAAAGGTCTCAACCGTAATTTCTGCGGCTCGTTTTCCACCACGACCACCCCCCATCCCATCGGCAACTACGGCTAAAATCGCTGAACCATCGGGCCAGGGTTTTATCAATAAGTTATCCTGGTTTTCTTTGCGAACGTTACCAATATGGGAAACTTTGGCAACCGTTGCCCAACCCAATGTTTGAACGTGAACTTCAGCCAAATCAGACATGATTGTTAAGAGGCAAGAGGCAAGAGGCAAGAGGCAAGGGGCAAGAGGCAAGGGGCAAGACGGTGTTAATGTTCATGGTCTCGAAACCGTTTTTTGGCCGCTTCAAACGCTTCGTTCATTGTTTCCTGAATCTTTTCAGGATCGGGAGTTTTACCGCCCATTAAATCCCCAAAATAAACACAAGCGCCTTCCCCTAACGCCCAGGTATACGCTGCCGCCCAGGAGGCGGCTAACGCACTGCCTAATCCTGGAATAAACTTAATCAATTCCCGTCCCACTAATTGGGCTAAAAAGCCACCGGCGATCGCACTGACCACCCCGCCCGCTTGCGACGGCGAGAGAGTCTGGCCATACAGTCGCCCAATAACGCCCACCAGAGACACCTGTAACGCCGTTAACACCGGCATCGTGGCAAAGGGTAGGGGAACCGCCGCTAACGTCGCCGCCATGACCGAAAACGCCAGGATATAGCGTCGTCCGACATCGCGATAGAGATCTCCCAACTCTTGGGTTGTTCCCTCATCGAGTAACTCATGAATGGCCCGGGCCTCGGCTTCGGGGAGTAAATCGGCGATCGCATCCCGCAAGGCTTCTAAACCATAAAACACCGGCGTAAATCCATCGTCTTCCAGGGTAAAATCCAGCCAAACCACCCCATCATACCAGGACTCAAACGACTTTTGTAACGCCTCGGTCACCCGCTGTACCTCCTCAAACTCGGGGGGATACTCGGGATGATCCACAACCGATGGAGGATAGAGTTCATGCAAACAGGTAATGGCCAGTAAACAGGGGATTTCGGGATGTTGCTGCCGCAGTTGTCGGGCAATCTCCTGTAATGTATCTGTCGCAAAGTCCGTAATTTTAACCGTTAGAATTAAAATCCGGGCGCGACGGGTTTCGACATCCAAATCATCGAGGAGTTCTGACACCAACTCCTGCGTATCCCGTCGGGTATCCCCTAACCCCACCGTGTCCGTAAACACCAACAGCGGTAAGTCTTCCGAGGGATAGGCGTAGCGTTGCGTGTTCTGGGTATGGGGGCGAAATCCCTGACCAATAATCTCAGGAGATACCCCCGTTAAGCCGCGAACAATCGAACTTTTCCCCGCCTGGGGTTTTCCCAATAATAGGGCTTCGGTGGTGGGAAGTTCCTGGCGAACCCGAGCCAGAATTTCCGCTAACTGGTCATCACTGACCGAAAATAACTTGGTGACATCTCCGATGTTGGGTAGGTTGGGTAAACGCCCTTTCAGTTGGCCTAACGTATCATTCAACAGCCGCCCTAGCCGACGACTTTGGGCCGGGGATGTTTCCTCACCAGGGGTCGTCGGTGTGGGGTTTGGGTCGGAGTTTGGGCGATCGCTCATAAGAGATCAAGCAAGGAATGAACGTTGAGACGAACGTTGAGACGAACGTTGAAATTACGACTGAGTTGGCGCTGGCGACTGGGGTTGAGACACCGGCGATCGTTGTGGCGGCGCAAAGCAGAGAAGGAGTCCTTCAGAATCGCGCAATTCAAAGGAATTGAGGTCATCAAAATTGCCATCGCGCTCCAAGCCTGGCGAAGCAATTTCGACGGTCCATTGATTCAAATCAATCCCTAACCAATCCCCGAGTTCAACCGTCATCGGATCGCCCCCCAAATGAGCCACCATCACGACTCCTTCGGAGCCATCATTTGGATTACTACGGACTCCATAAAAGATCGTGCGATCGCCCTCACTATATTTATCAAAGCGATCCGTTCCAATCAGATTTTGTGCCAGCCAGGGTCGTTCATGACGAAACGCCCGTAACTGGCAATTAAACTGAGCCTGAAGCTCATCCACCTGAGACTCATAATGGCCCACATTACAGGCGACAAAACAGTCCTCCATATAGGTGAGAGCAAACTTTTTCAACTGCGCCTCATCCAAACGTCGTAAGAACTTCACCATCTTGGGATGATTAAGCAGCTTCATACTATCAATGCTACAAGCCGACGCATCCTCTCCCAAACAATCCTGACAGATCTTAGCCACCCGGCTGAGATCATAATCCATCTCCATCATCGTTTCTTGCAGCGCTCGTCCAAAGCCTCGCACATCTTCGAGATACTCAAAACCCAACTTTTTGAGGTTTTGAAATAAATCGGGACGATTATAAATTTCCTCAGAAATTTGCCAATCGAGGAAGCCAATTTCCTCAGACACCACCTTCACCCCATAGCGTTCATCGGTATTGCGGAAAAACATCCAGGGAGCGTGACACAGGGCATTAATAAAATCCATCGGTAGGCCCGGACTAAACCCATACACCCAAATCGAGGTCGCCGGATTATCATACGCCTTCCAAAGAACCTCCGGCAAATTTTCCCCTAAATTCCAGTTAATCGGTTCCTCCAGAGACACCTGATTTCCCCGCCGCACTGTGTCATGATTCGCACAACCGGTAATCCAATTACTACCAATGTGCATCACTTCCAACACCCGCCGCCATTTCCGCTCCCAAAATCCCTTGAGAGTTGGCGTATTATGAGCAAACACCAGGGGTCCCCATTGATAGGATTCGGGCATTTTTTCAATCAAATCTCGATAGGTCGAAATATCTTCCCACCCCTCAGCCGGCCAAGGCCGACCATCTTCAAAGATGGTAAACATCAACCGCTTAAACCCTTCAATATCCTGAACCACATTACTCATCGCCAGTAAGTAGGCATCATCCTGTTCCACCGCTCCCGATAACGGGTTAAAAAAGCGGAAATCTTGGCCACCATCAACGCGAATTCCATCCGCTCCGGTATTCAATTTACGGCGCTGCATTTCCAGGAAAATTGCCCGAACCGTCGGTAATTGGTGGTTCAAGTCCTGGCCATACATATTTGGCCCCTTGAGATATTCCCGGTTAATCAGCAGTTCCGACTGGTTATCAGCATGGCCATAGACGAGATCATAAATCACCTGAATTGGCCCAGTGGAGAAATTATGAAGCGTCGCCACAAAATCCACCATTTCATCGGGCCGCAAACTGCCTAATTGGGCTGGATTGGTGGCACTTGAACCCAGAATCGGCACATCATAGCCCCAATCTTCAGTATTGGGTTTACGCAGTTCAATTTTGAGTTCATCTTCCTCATCTTCCGAGAGAAAGACAAAAAATTCACTTTCGGGACTATATTCGCTGCGGAACTCAATGGTGGGTTCGAGGGGTAACAGTTGCACCGCATCATAGCCGACATAGTTGTGTTCCATGGGGGTTAGGGCGTCCCCATTGGCCAATTTGGCCGAAATGCGCTGATAGAGTGTCGTTAATCCTTCGAGGGTTCCCTCAGCGGTGGCGGTGCCGACATGGAGTTGTAGGATGTTGCGAGGTGCATGAACCCGAGGAATGGCTTTGAGGTCTTGCTGGTGATGGGTATCTTGGGTGAAAAATTCCGGTAGTTGCGAGGCGCTGGTGCGGGCAAAATAGTCTAAATCGGGGCGGTTGGCTTGTAGGCGGTCAATATCATAGACTTCCGCCGGGCCGAATACGCCATAGGGGAGTGAGTAGGGGACGACATCGCGAATGGCCTCAAGAATCCCCTGTTGGTCGACAAAACGCAGCCAATAAAACGAACCGGCCTGGTCCCGAGTTCCTCCCTGCAAGCCGGAGACAACCCCCCAGAGAAACTCGCCTTGTTGTTTGAGGTTTAAGCGGGTGCGGCGAAAGCGCACTACCTGGCGAGGATTCCGGAAATCAATGTCGTCGATGGGGGTGAGGATTTCTAAGTAAATTTCCTTGCGTCGCATCACCTGAGCCGTGAGTTCCGGAGTCCAGAAGCCAAATTCGGTTAGGCCATCTTGACGGTAATGCGCCCCGAGTTTGACAGCGAGGGCTTGACTTTTTTCAAAATATGTGCTGTCGGAATGCTCGATCGCGGTGGCCCAATCGAGCAATTCCTGGGTAGCATCGTCTTCAAGTTGGATGGAGGGGATAGAAGGGGTCGCGACGTTGACCATGATTTAAGACCGTACTCTTGGCAAATTCTCGGGAACTCTCCATTTGTTATATCTCATTTCGATCGCGTTTTAACGACACTGAGGAGATTCAGGCCTGAGAATCTGGGAGAAAAAAAAGGGGCGATCGCCCCGAAAGGGGTTTCCCCCAAACCACCGGCGATCGCCCAATACCCGTTATCCGTCCCACACTTAGGACTCTGTGGCTTCAGCATGAACTTTATCGAGTTCAATGCCCCGATTTGACAGCGTTTCTTGCAACTGGGCTTCTTGATCCTTGCTCAAAGAGGTACGTAGGACCTTACCACCGAACTGAGCCACTTCATCGAGGACTTTATCGGGGGTCACCTTGCGAACCAGGATAAACAAGGCTGAGCTTCCCGGCTGCATCGTTTCGCCGAGTTCCCGCATGAAGTTATCATCCACACCAATGTCACTGAGAGCGCCACCAATCGCCCCACCAGCCGCGCCGACGGCGACCCCGAGTAAGGGACTCAGAAACAGCAGTCCAATCAACAGCCCCCAGAAGCTGCCCGAGGCGGCCCCGGCGGCGGCGAGATTGATGGCCTGATTGAGTTTGATCTTACCGTCCTGGTTTTTAACCACCACGGCGGCATCTTCGAGTTCAATCAGATGCTGTTTTTGGAGTTTCAGCAATTCCAAGCGGACTTCCTCAGCCTTGTATTGGCTATCGTAGGAAACGGCAATTAAATCAGCCATAAGATAGATTTCTAGGTGTCAGTTTTCAGATAAAGGCGTTAGGCAAGCCATGACGGGAGCTAACGCCTTTATCCCCTAGCTTACTGATTTAATAGGGCCATTTCCAATTCGTGATTTCCGGCTTGTCGGTTCCATGTTCTTTGGCGTAGTGCATGTGATCGATGATTTGATTTTTCATCCGTTCCTTCACATAAGCCGCCGCCGAACCGAGCTTGGGAACCCGATCAATAACATCAATCACCAAGTTAAAGCGATCGACTTGGTTGCGAATCGCTAACTCTAGGGGAGTGTTGATATTGCCTTTTTCCTTGTAGCCGCGCACATGGATGCGTTCCTGGTTGCTGCGGCGATAGGTGAGCTTGTGAATCAGCCAAGGATAGCCATGGAAGTTGAACATGACCGGTTTATCGGTGGTAAAGAGACTGTCAAAGTCGCGATCGGATAAACCATGAGGGTGATCGACTTCCGACTGGAGACGGAACAAGTCCACCACATTGATAAAGCGAACCTTGAGATCCGGGAACTCCTCGCGCAGAATCGCCGTGGCCGCGAGAGCCTCCCGAGTGAGGATGTCCCCACATGAGGCCATAATCACATCGGGTTCATCGGGATCTTTGCCGCAGTCATCATTACTGGCCCATTCCCAGATCCCAATTCCCTTGGTACAGTGGGCGATCGCCTGCTCCATCGTCAGATACTGCAAGTGGTCCTGTTTATCCGCCACAATGACGTTGACATAATTCTTGCTCTCCAAACAATGGTCCATCACCGACAGCAGACAATTCGCATCGGGGGGTAGATAAATCCGCGTCACCTCAGCACTCTTGTTGGTGACCAAATCAATAAATCCGGGATCTTGGTGACTAAAGCCATTATGATCCTGACGCCAGACCACCGACGAGAGCAGGATATTCAGCGACGACACCGGCGCGCGCCAGGGAACCTCATTTTTGCAAATATCCAGCCATTTGGCGTGCTGGTTAAACATCGAGTCAATCACATGAGCGAAGGCCTCATAGGTATGGAACAACCCATGTCGTCCCGTCAGTAGATAGCCTTCGAGCCAGCCTTCGAGAGTATGCTCACTCAGCATCTCCATCACCCGGCCATCGGGAGAGAGAAAGCCGCCATCCTCATCTTCGGGCAGCATTTCGGCCATCCAAGCCTTCTTCGTCACCTCATAGAGAGCCTGTAGGCGGTTTGAAGCCGTCTCATCGGGGCCAAACACCCGGAAATTCTCCATATTGTTGCGCATCACATCCCGCAAATAGAAACTCATGATGCGGGTGTTCTGAGCTTCGACATGACCGGGGTTCGGCACATCGACAGCATACTTGCGGAAATCGGGCCGCCGCAGCTCTTTGCGAACCAAGCCCCCGTTTGTAATGGGGTTGGCGCTCATGCGTCGTGCCCCTTTCGGGGACAGTTCCTGTAATTCCGGAATCAGTTTACCCGTCTCATCAAAGAGTTCCTCGGGCTTGTAGCTATGCAGCCAATCTTCCAAGATGGCCATGCTCTCGGGATTCTTATGCACATCCGACATGGGGACTTGGTGCGCCCGCCAGAAGCCTTCCACCTTATGACCTTTCACCGATTCGGGTCCCGTCCAGCCCTTAGGAGAGCGGAAGACAATCATCGGCCACCGGGGGCGTTGGGCGACCCCAGTCCGCCGCGCTTCCTCTTGGATGCGATGAATTTCCTGAACGCAGGTTTCAAGGGTTTGCGCCATGCGTTGGTGCATGGTTTCGGGGTCATCTCCCTCGACGAAATAGGGACGATAGCCATAGCCTTGGAACAGGGCTTCGAGTTCTTCGTGAGGAATCCGTGCCAGGAGCGTGGGGTTGGCGATTTTGTAGCCGTTCAAATGCAGAATCGGCAAGACGGCGCCATCCCGGATGGGGTTGAGATACTTGTTCGAGTGCCATGCGGTTGCCAGAGGTCCCGTTTCGGCTTCTCCATCACCGACGACGGCCGCCACCAGCAAATCCGGGTTATCATAGGCGGCCCCGAAGGCGTGGGAGAGACTGTAGCCGAGTTCCCCGCCTTCGTGAATCGAGCCAGGGGTTTCTGGGGTGACGTGGCTGCCGATGTGGCCGGGGAAGGAGAATTGTTTGAAGAATTTTTGCAGTCCTTCTTCGTCCTGCCCTTTGTCTGGATAGACTTCGGAGTAGGTTCCTTCGAGATAGGCGGGACCCAGGATGCCGGGAGCGCCGTGGCCGGGGCCGGCGATGTAGAGGGCATTCAGGTCATATTTGTTGATGAGGCGGTTGAGGTGGATGTAGAGAAAGCTTAACCCCGGACTGGACCCCCAATGGCCGAGGAGCCGTTTTTTGACATGCTCGGGTTTGATGGGTTCTTTTAGGAGGGGGTTATCTTTGAGGTAGATCATGCCCACCGCCAGGTAGTTGGCAGCCCGCCAGTAGGCATGAATTTTCCGCAGTTCTTCTGCCGACAGGGGCATTTCCGTGGTGACTGAGGATGTGGCAATGGTCATAGCATTCGCTTCCTAGCGTGAGGACAAGTGAGAAACCCAATCTGAGATCTGGATATCGTTGATGAGTTTCCCTCCCTATTATCGATAGCAGCTTATCACCCTAAAGTTCAAGAAAGATTTTGTTAAATCCAGAAACTATGACTCACATCTGTGTGGAAAACTAGAGATTAGCAAATGTAAGCTCGGTTACATCTAAAAAACAATAATAGTGCAGGGTGGCGTGACTGGCTCTAAACGGCGATCGCCCACGTTGCGATCTTGTTATTTTTGTGACAATCTCTCAGGTTGATCGCCCTTGGATTCTGGCTGAGGCGGTCAGAGGCGGCAAATTTTTAATGATAACTTAATCTTGGGCTAAACGATCTTTGACTGATGCTGATCTTATACTATGAACAGTTGTTGCGCCCGCTTCAGGAGCGGCGAGAGCCGAGCCTGAGATTCCCTGGACCCGTCCTGGTGGTTGCGTTTTCTAAGAATTCATCGATAAAATGGGGTTGAGCCGATGGGGATACCCCTGCTCTAAAGAGGAATTCTCGATTTATTTTTTTCATGTCCAGTGTTATGTTACTGTTCAACCGTTATTGGTGAACTATTATGGGTTACCTATTCGTTTTTTAGTAACTTAATCTAGTCCCTTCACTCGCGATCGCCCCCTATGTTTGACACGCTGTTCACCCAGCCAAGCCACCCACGATTTGACGCCCTTCAACCCCGTAAAGCTGTCATCATTGGCGCGGGACAAGTGGGGATGGCCTGTGCGTATTCCTTGCTCATTCAAAACTGCTTCGATGAACTGGTTTTACAAGACTTAGCTACTGAAAAACTTGAGGGAGAAGTCATGGACTTAGTTCATGGCCTCCCGTTTGTTGCCCCAACCGCCGTGTTGGCAGGAACTGTCGCCCAAGAAGGACGCAATGCCGATATTGTGATTATGACCGCCGGTGCCGCTCAAAAACCAGGAGAAACCCGCCTCGACTTAGTGCAAAAAAATGTGGCTATCTTCGGCAAATTAATTCCGGATATTGTCCAACATTGTCCGCAGGCTATTCTATTGGTTGTGACCAATCCCGTCGATATTATGACTTATGTTTCCTTGAAACTGTCGGGATTTTCCTCGTCACAGGTTCTCGGGTCAGGAACCGTCTTAGATACAGCTCGCTTTCGTGCTCTGTTAGCCCGAGAACTGGATCTCGATCCTCGCAGTTTACACGCCTATATTATTGGCGAACATGGAGATAGTGAAGTCCCGGTCTGGAGTCACGTCAATGTTGCTGGAATGCCTCTATGTGACGGGGGTTGGACCGGTAGCCCCCGCCCCGATGATCCTCGGCTAACTCGCATTTTTCAGGAGACCCGAGATGCGGCTTATGAGATTATTAAACGCAAAGGCTATACCAGTTACGCGATCGGTTTAGGGGTGACGGATATTGTCCAAGCCATTCTCCGTAATCAAAATCGGGTCATGACCGTGAGTCGTTTAGTCCCTGGTATTCAAGATCTACATGATGTTTGTCTGAGTTTACCGACTGTTGTGAATCGACAGGGGGCTGAGCGAATGCTTCAGTTATCATTAACAGAAACTGAAGCCAAGCAACTCCGTCATTCTGCGACGGTCATGAAAACAATTATCAAGGAGTTATCATTATGAACCGAACCAAAATTGTTGCCACCCTAGGACCGGTTAGCAACAGTCCAAATGTGATCAAAAAAATGGTCTGTGCGGGCATGAGTGTGGCTCGCTTAAACTTCTCTCATGGAGACTATGCGCAACATAAAATCACCATTCAAAATCTGCGGAAAATCGCCGAGGAACTTGATACCCCCATCACCATTCTCCAGGATTTACAAGGACCAAAAATTCGGGTTTGTAACTTACCTGACGGCGAAATTTCGTTAGAGGAAGGGGACGAAATTATTTTGATTCCCAATGCTGAATATCATGAACAAACCCGAACCGTGGGAATCGATTATCCTGATTTGGCAGAAGAGGCAAAGGTTGGCTCACAAATTTTGCTCGATGACGGGTTGCTAGAGTTGGAAATCACGAAAATTGCCGATCATGCTGTGCATTGCGTGGTCATTGAAGGTGGACTTCTCAAAAGTCGCAAAGGGGTCAATATCCCAACCTTGGATTTACATCTTCCCTCGATGACCGACAAGGATAAACAAGACTTGATCTTTGGCTTATCCCAAGGAATTGATTGGGTATCGCTGAGTTTTGTGCGAACCGCAGATGATATTCGCGAATTAAAGGCCTTCATCAGCGAACATAGTGATACGAAAGTTCCTGTGATTGGTAAAATCGAGAAACCTCAGGCGATCGCCCACTTGCAAGAAATTGTCGCTGAATGTGATGGGATCATGGTGGCCCGGGGAGATCTCGGGGTAGAAATGAGTCCCGAAAAAGTGCCAATGTTGCAAAAAGAAATTATCCGGGCCTGCAATCAACAGGGGATTCCAGCCATTACGGCGACTCAGATGCTTGACAGTATGATTCGCGAACCGCGCCCCACTCGCGCCGAAGCCAGTGATGTCGCCAACGCCATCATTGATGGAACCGATGCGATCATGTTATCGGGGGAATCGGCGGTGGGTAAATATCCGGTGAAAGCGGTACAAATGATGGCGAAAATTGCCTGTCAGATTGAACCGGAGGCAGAGTTCGTCAACTATCCGCCCTCGGAAACCGACGAAACCCACGCCCTCACCGAAGCCCTAAATACCATCGATCGCCTGCTAAACTTACGCTGTATTGCCGCGTTTACCAGTTCCGGCTATACGGCCCGCATTGCCTCTAAGGAACGGCCACGGGCGTTAGTGGTGGCCTTTACCACTAACCGGGATGTCTATCACCGTCTCAATCTCATCTGGGGGGTGAAGCCGATTCTCATTGATGATGATGGAGAAACCTTTGAAGAACTGGTTGAACACGCCAACAGTGGCTTACAAAAACGCAATCTAGCTGAGTTGGGCGATCAAATTTTGATTGTGGGTGGGATTCCCACCAAACATTCCCGAGGGACGAATTTCTTGAAGTTACACCGGATTAGCCAATCGCCACTCTAGGGTTGTGCAAGGTTGTCAAAGGTTGTCAAAGGTTGTCAAGTGTGAGGGCTGCATGAAAATTTTAGTCTTGAATGCCGGATCGAGTTCCCAGAAAAGCTGTTTATATGAGGTTCCCGAGGCGGCCTTTCCTGAAACACCTGCCGAACCGATTTGGGAGGCGATGGTGGATTGGGGGGCGACTCCTGATTATGGCAGCTTAACGGTAGTCGCCAACGGCAGCAAACATGAGAGACATCTGCCGACAGATGCCCCCAGTCGCGGCTTGGAGGAGGTGTTAGGAACTCTGGTGCAGGGGGAGACTCAGGTGTTAGGTAGTTTGTCTGAGATTGCGATCGTGGGCCATCGGGTGGTTCATGGGGGCGATCGCTATTCCCAGGCCACCTTCGTCACCGAAGCCGTCAAGGAGACGATTGAGCGTTTGATTCCCCTGGCCCCCAATCATAATCCGGCCCATCTTGAAGAAATCTTAGCCGTTGAGGCGGTGTTAGGGGATATTCCCCAGGTCGCGGTGTTTGATA
Organism: Phormidium sp. SL48-SHIP; assembly: GCA_004299065.1. Classification (GTDB taxonomy): domain Bacteria; phylum Cyanobacteriota; class Cyanobacteriia; order Cyanobacteriales; family Geitlerinemataceae; genus Sodalinema. The sequence goes on from SIHH01000020.1 coordinate 12,803, forward strand.
CGGCCTTCCATACCTCGATTCCAGCGGCGGCGGCCACCTATCCCATTCCCTATGAGTGGTTTGACAAGGGGATTCGCCGCTATGGGTTTCATGGTATTAGTCACCGCTATTGCGCGCAGCGAGCGGCGGCCCTGGTGGGGAAACCTCTGGAGTCGTTGCGGATGATTACGGCTCATCTGGGCAATGGTGCGTCTCTGGCGGCGATTCGCGAGGGCAAAAGTATCAATACCAGCATGGGGTTTACTCCTTTGGAGGGGTTGATGATGGGAACCCGCAGTGGTTCGATTGATCCGGCGATTCCTCTATATTTGATGAAGGAAACGGGGTTAGATGCCCAGGGAGTGGATCGACTGCTGAATAAGGAGTCGGGGTTGAAGGGGATTTTTGGTCCCTCGGGGGATTTACGGGAGATTTTACAGGCCCGAGAGGCGGGGAACCGTCGTGCGGCGTTGGCCTTTGAGATGTATGTGGGACGACTTCAGGGGGCGATCGCCGCCTTGATTCCCCAGTTAGGCGGCTTAGATCTGTTGGCGTTCACGGCTGGGGTGGGGGAGAACTCCTCGGCGGTGCGAGAGGCGACTTGTGCTGGGTTGACGTTTTTGGGCTTAGAGTTAGATCCGGCGCGTCATGAGTCTTCGGGCCAGGATTGGCAAATTTCTAGTCCTAACTCCTCGGTGCAGGTGTGGGTGATTCACGCTCAGGAAGATTGGGCGATCGCCCGCGACTGTTGGCAATTGGCCAAATCTTCCTGAGGTCTACTTCTGTCAAATTGAGGTGAACCTATAGGGTTATCGTCACGGCGCAGTGCCAATACGAGTCTTTTTGGGGCGAACTCGATTCGCCCCGGTTTGGGTGGATTCAGGAACGCCAATTCAGGAACACAAGGTATAGTCGGATTATGACAACCTTGCCCTAATCAAATCCCCAGTCAATAATCAGACCTAAATTATCATCAATCTCAATATTAATGCTTGGTTGAAGCTTTTCTAAGATAAATTCTAATACTTGAGGGTTGAGATCGACCTGTTCCGCTAATGCCAATCCCCCATTCGCCATAATAATGTCATCTATTCGGGTCCCATCTAGGTCTTTTAACGGAGGTTTAATAGCTCGGAACAGTGCACTCTTCGCTAGTCCCACAGGGACTCCCGGACTCCTAACGTCCAACTCACCCATTGACAGGTTCAGACGTCCCCCTCGAATACTTAGAAGCAGATCTTGACTGAGGATGATGTTGACTTTTCTTTGTCTTGGTAAGTCAAGGATGGCATCGGCTTGCAGTTGAATCCCCCCGTCGATGATTTGATAATCTAAACGGGTCAGCTCGACGGGAAATTGCGGACTCCCATTGAGATAATCTTTAATAGTAGAGAGTCTATCACCGATGTTCAACTTGTTTTCAAAGCAGGGAACTGGATACTGAATACGAACTCTTTTAAAATCCACAATATCTGATTGGACTTCACAGGATCCAGCCAAGGTAGGTTCTGGGGAGATCACAACAGTTAAAACTAGCAAAGCAACAGCAATCCACCGCCAAAAATTTATTTTCATGGGGACTAAGAATCGTAGTATATTGAGAAAATCGGCTGTAATTTTTTGCCTGGGATACAAAATTGTAGGGAAGCGGCTGTTCACCCGGTAAACGCATCAAAATCGGGGTTGACAAAATCGAGAGCCTGTGGGCAGAGTTCAGGTTGTCAAATAAAAAACCTGACCGATATGAGAATGAGACCGAAGCTACCCCCATCCTCGCATATCTGACACATCTTAGCTAAAAGGCTTACTGTAACAACATTTCGGGCAAATCTTAGACCTGAGAGTACAAGGGCGATGTCTCTACCATCGACTCCTCAATATCATTATCATTGCCCTACTAGCCATCCTAGCCGGGGCGGAAGGATGGGAGAGTATCACCACCTACGGTCAGGGAAAATAAGACAGGGAAATAACCTTCCCGAAATGACCCAACGGCAGATGGCTGTTCGCCCTTCCTCAGTTTCGAATGCATGGCACGATTTTTGACCCTGGTAGTATTTGCTGAAGACCTATTAAGTGAAATGGGGATTTTATTGAAGATCATATATCTTATTTTGTATTAACATTTTCGTATCCAACCAAACCTTGAAGACTTATTTATTATCCGCTAGAGCTAGGCTTTAGCCTGAGGTTTGACCTCTGTATATTTTAGGATCTATACAAGTTATTTAACTTTAAGAACTTATACCATTTTTCGAAATGCTTGCTATACATCTGACACCGAGGAGGGCGAACAGCCATCCCCTCCACGGTCGGGGTTAGGGGTGGGTTCCCCGACAGACATCTATGGCACGACTTCTGAAAATTGGTATTAGGTGTTCAAGTCATCAAAATCAGTATCCCAGTTGCTCAGGGGGGATGGGTTTAGCTTCAGGCTTGTGTTTCAGAAGCCCTCAAATTCATAGAGGGCAGTCGCTGGATAAGGCAGCATGTTGATAAGGATTGAAAGCCATCTTATGAGAAAATGACCCCGTCTCCTCTGTTAAACTGGAGGGTCATGGCTCCGCCAGGCTCATGATGTCTAAAGGCTTCTTTAAGGGACCCCCATAACAAGGGTGAGTTTTCATGGGGGCCACTGTCCATCATGACTCACTCAGATTGAGCCGCAATAGCTATGACCCTGAGGAACGTTATCATCTGAAGAACAACTATGAGCAAAACTGAAGGCGTGCGCCAGTTAGTCCAACAGATCCTGGATTGTTTCACCTCTCCCCCCGATGAAGACTTGATCGACCACGTCTGTATGGCGATCGAAGCTAATCCCCAATGGTCCGCCCAATACCATCGCCTGACCGAAGAGTTGGGTTCTCAGGCCACCGTTAACAACTGGATTGGCCGCTATGTCAAAGAACTCTCGGGGTCAAAAAGTGGGCGATCGCATCCCTCCAAAAGCCGCCTCACCAAGTCCTATCGCAAACTGATTATTCCCGAATCGGACTAGCCGCCCAACACCCCTCCAGATTCAATTAACCGCTTCACTCATATAACGGCGCCAAAGTTCTGCCGCATGGCTACTACTGCCGTAGGTGGGGCTATTATCATCATTGCCTAACCAAACCCCCGTCACTAAGGAGCCATCGGGGATATAGCCAATAAACCACAAATCTACCGCGAAATCGGTGGTTCCCGTTTTCCCCACTTCTCCCGCCCCGAAAGCGGCGGCTGTCCCCGTTCCTGACTGCACGCCGCCGCGCAATAGGTCAGTCATGATCCCGGCCACCTCTGGAGACAACACCGGTTCGTTCATCGGTTCTTGCTGGGTATAGTCATAAATCACCCGACAGGTTTGGAAATCATTGGCATCCTCACAGTCGCTACTATCGAGGATGCGGCGAATGGCATGACCTCGGTTCCAACGGCCCTGATTGGCCAAAATACCGTAGGCGGCCGTAATTTCTAAGACGCTGACTTCACTTTGACCTAAGGCCAGGCCAGGAACTGGATCTAACTCAGAGCGAATTCCCAAGCGTTGAGCGAGCTTGACAACATTGGTTAATCCGGCTTCTCGGGCCACCCGGACGGCCACCACGTTCTCGGATTGGGCCATTCCCTGATACATATTGATATCGCCACCACTGCGTTCACAGGGGCGATAGGATTGGCCTTGCCAGGTGAGGGGTTGACAGGAGAACACTGTTGAGGGACTAATACCTTGTTCGAGAGCGGCGGCGTAGGGAAAGACTTTGAAGGTTGAACCGGGTTGTCGTCGGGCCTGGGTAGCTCGGTTATATTGACTGCTACGATAGTCAACGCCTCCGGTTAGGGCGACAATTTCACCGCTGCGATAGTCTAAGGAGACGATCGCCCCTTGGGAGAAGCCGACCTGGCCGCCAAGGCTGCGAACATAGGTTTGTAAGCTGTTTTCGGCTTGCTGCTGGAGGTTCTGATCGAGTCCGGTTTCGACGATGAAGTTGCCTTCTCGGGCCAGTTCCGTGCCGAGAAGCTGCTCAAGTTCGACGAAGACATAATCGTAGAAATAGGGCGCAATGGTACTTTCGAGGATTTCTTGGGCTTCAGGGTTAATTTCAATGCGCGATCGCCGGGCGCGATCGGCTTCCTCCTGGGAGATTTTGCCCAAGGCCCGCATCCGCTCGATGACCCGATTACGGTACTGAACCGCCAACTCGTAGTTCTGAATGGGATTAAAGCGATTGGGAGCGGGCAAAATCCCCGCTAAGGTGGCGGCTTCCGAGAGACTCAACTCCTGAGTCGATTTATCAAAATAGAAGCGGGCCGCATCTTCAAAGCCATAGAGATCAATGCCTAGGAAGACCTGATTGAGATACGTCAGCAGCAGATCATCTTTGCTATAGAAGGTTTCGAGTTTGAGGGCAACCACCATCTCCCGTAATTTTCGTGCCGCTGAATCGTCGGTTCCCACATAATCCCGATAGAGACTGCGGGAGAGTTGTTGGGTGACGGTACTGGCCCCCTCGCGGATGCCTCCACCTCGTAGGTTGGTCACCAAGGCCCGCAAAATCCCGATGGGATCGACCCCTAAATGCCAATAGAAGCGACTATCTTCGGAGGCGATGACGGCATCGGGGAGATACTCGCCAAAGTCGGACAGTTGCCGATGTTCGATATGGGTGGTGCTGTAGGGTTCCCGTAGGGGCCGCTCGGCGTCACGGGAATAGACAATGGTGGGGCCGGTGATGGAGCGGGGTAGGGGGCGAACGGTAAATTTTTGCCATTCGGCCAGTATTAATAGAGTCGCGAGGCCACAGACTCCCGAGACGCCGTAGAGACTCCAACGAAAGCCTCGCACGTACCAGGGGGGAGGATCGTAAAACTGCACGCGCACGGCATCGGCGAGATCCGGCGGTCCTAGGGTGAGGATATCGCCATGTTGCAGTTGTAGTTTGCGTAAACGGCGTTTGCCAATGTAAATGCCGTTGGTGGAGCCTTCGTCGCGCAGGGTGAAGTGACGCTTACCCTGGCGGCTATCTCGGGTTAGGGAGAGGTGGGTTTTGCTGACGAGGGGGGTGGGAACCACCATGTCACATTGGGACGATCGCCCCAGAAGATAGCGATCGCCCACGAGGGGATAGACTTGGGCTGTCTCCTCGTGACTCGGCTGCACCCAAAGTTCCGGGACTCGGGCTTTGGGGTTGAGGGCCAGTTGGCCAAAGTTCACTTTGGCATGAAGCTGCTTGGCCACTTGGGTGACGTTCCCCAGAAAGGTTTGGGGTTGACTCGGCGGCGGGTCCGTCTCTGGCCTTGAGGGTTGGCGATCGTGGGGAGGCTTTGGTGAAGTCACAGGCGAATCAGGACAGGTTCACAGAAAGGACAAACAAAAGACAAACATCTGGCTCTCTTATCTCGCTCTATTGTGACATCCACCTTTCTCAGTTGCAGCCTGACTTGGATTTAGCATGACACAAGTTATTGCATCTTTTAACTATACACTGGCAGTTTTGTCAACCCTTAATTTTGTGAAATTTTGTGTACAAATCCTGGGCAAGTCGAGCCAGAATCGAGGCTTTGAGCGGCAAAATTCAAACAGATTTCACCTGTATAAGCCGAACGATAAACAGTTCAGCCATTTTTGTGTTTCTGAGAACTTGACCCATTTACGTCACAAATGATAACATTTTGAAAACATTTGTTATAAAAAACGCGACGCGCCAGGGGCTATCCCACAGCGCAGTGATCATCCCGAAACTCAATCGGGGTGAGTTCTCTTGTGGACATTTAATCCTGGCTTTTATGACTCGGAGCGTCTGATGGGACGTTGACGAGCCTTATAAGGGAAAGGGGATCCGGTTTTGAAAAAGTCAAAAGCAAAAATCCTAGTGGTTGATGATGACGCGGCGATTCGGCAAATGTTGGATCTGCGCCTCTCGATGGCCGGCTATGATGTCGAAACGGTCGCTGATGGCCAGGATGCTCTGGATTTCTTCGAGGGCGATGGAGCGGATTTGGTGGTCTTGGATGTCATGTTACCCCAGGTCAATGGCTTTGAGGTCTGTCGGCAACTGCGCCAGGACTCGGGGATTCCGGTTGTGATGCTCTCGGCTCTTGGGGACATCAAGGATCGCATTGCGGGACTCGAAGCGGGGGCCGATGACTATCTCGTCAAACCTTTTAGTCCCCGAGAACTCGAAGCTCGCATCGAAAGTATACTGCGGCGATTGCGAGATCCGGCCGCGGCCCGCTTGGTGGCCCCCGGAACCCTAGAAATTGGGTCGATTCGCCTCGATACCAATCGCCAACAGGTGTACAAAGGACCTCATCGCATTTCCCTGACCTACACGGAGTTTAAACTGCTTGAACTCCTCTTTGAGCAAGCGGGGGAACCGGTCTCGCGGGCTGATATTTTAGAGAAACTCTGGGGCTATGCCCCCACACGCCAAGCGGATTTGCGCGTGATTGATGTTTATGTGGCTCGGTTACGCTCCAAGATTGAGGAAGATCCCCGAAACCCCGAATTGATTTTGACGATTCGGGGCTTTGGTTATGTGGCCCAGCGTCGAATCTCTCAATCTCAGTTAGCGGTTGACAGTTGAGTTGCCCCTAGGGTTCAGGTTCAGGCTGTCGCCAGGCCAGGATCAGCAAACAGATAATGCCGATGTTGATGGCCACATCAGCTAGGTTAAAGATGGGGAAGTTAATAAAAGGAATAATTGGCAGATGTAGGAAATCGACCACTTCTCCCCAGAGGAAACGGTCAATGCCGTTGCCGACGGCCCCACTGAGGATACAGCCATAGCCGAGTTGTTCCCAAAGACTCAGGTGGGGACCCGATAGGGCAACGGCCATCAATCCTAGACTCACCGCCAGGGAGAGCCATTTGAGCCAGTCGCTGCCCTCAAAGAGACTAAAGGCGGCGCCGGTGTTGGTGACGTAGGTGAAATGGAAGACGTTGGGGATGATGGGTTGGGTTTGGCCGAGGCTGAAGTGAGCCAACACCCACCGCTTGCTGAGATAGTCGATGAGGACTCCGATGAAGGCAATCAGCCAAAATCCTAGATTCTTGAAGGGTTGCCTTTGCATTTAGGATACGTCCCCATCATCGATGGGTTTGAGAAGTTCAACGGCATCACGGCCATCCCAATCCTCGACCCAGAATTTCACTTGCTCGTCTTTGGAGGTGGGTAGGGTTTTGCCGGTAAAATCGGGATGAATCGGCAGTTGCCGATGACCGCGATCGACTAAAACGGCTAACCAAATTGCCTCGGGGCGACCGTATTCTTGCACGGCATTCAAGGCGGCCCGAATGGTTCGCCCGGTATAGATAACATCATCGACGAGCAGGGCAATCTTGTCGTTGAGATCGAAGGGGATCTCGGTGCGTTCGGGGGTACGAACGGCAATGCGATCGAGGTCGTCTCGATAAAAGGTGATGTCGAGAGAACCGACGGGAACCGGGACGTTTTCTAGGGCCTCGATTTGTTCGGCTAACAGATGGGCCAGGGGGACTCCTCGGGAGTGAATCCCGAGTAAGACTAAGCGATCGGGATGACCGGACTTTTCTAAAATTTGTGACGCTAGACGGGTCAGGGTTCGGCGGATTTCTTCAGCCGAGAGAATTTCCACAACTTTCATCATGACAGGATGTCAATGGAGGAGCGAGGGGGACAGGGTGATGCTATAAGATTAACAGCCATCCGGGGCGAAAGCTTGGGGAAAGCCGAGGGGTTGCTTCTGGAGATTTCAGGAGCAGATTTCAGGCAACGGTCCTATCTCGGGGATCGGCCAGCCCGGCGATCTTCTTTCACTAAACCACAAAACTTGTCTGGTCTCCCTGAGCGGCTTGCCAACTTCTGGCATCATGGTATAAATCCTCTAAGGAGATGCGATCAAGGGCTTGTTTGAGTTTTTGGTGCAGTTGGTTCCAAAGGACGAATGTTACCCAATCCTCGGCGAGTTCGGCGTCGGGATGATGATGGGGCAAGGGGTCTAGGGTTTCACCCACCGCCTCTAAAATGTCGCCGAGGCAAATCTTATCGGGCGATCGCGCCAATTGATAGCCTCCCTGCGCACCCCGCACAGATTGCACGATCCCCGCCTGTCGCAGTCGAATCAATAACTTTTCTAAATAGGGCGCCGGTAAATGTTGCCGCTGGGCAATCTCCCGCACAGAAACGGGGCGATCGCAACCGTTACAACGGATATCCAACAATGCTTTGACGCTGTAGTGGCCTTGGGTCGTTAGCTTCATCTTCGGCAGCAAGATTAGGTAGCTTGCCCCCCAGTCGGACGGTCAAGGATTCTTGCCAGTCCAGCGGCGGGAAACAGCTACGATTGTTGATAAAATTAATATCAATGTTAGACTTTTAGTCTAAAGAAACTTCCGTTAAGATACAATAGCCAATAACGGTTGTCTATCGTTTTAGAGAGAAGATTAATGAGTAACACCAATCCAAATGCCTTGACCGGAAATGAACTGCTTGACAAAGTTCGAGCCTTGGAAGGTCTCCCCAAAGAGGAAAAAGCCCGAGAATGTGGCTATTACACCGTCACGAAAAATGGTGTCGAACGAGTCAACATGATGAAATTCCTCAACGCGCTCATTGATGCCGAGGGAATTGAACTCGACAGCAAGCAACCCTCCAATGGCCGGGGTGGACGCAGTGCCAGCTATCGTATTAGTGTGCAGTCGAATGGCAACTTGCTCATCGGTGCCGCCTACACGAAACAGATGGGACTCAACCCCGGTGATGAATTTGAAATTTCCTTGGGGCGCAAACATATTCACCTCAAACAAGTGGGTGCTGAGGAAGAGGAGCTTTAAGACCGATTCGGCTAAGCTCACATCGTCGCCGTCCTGACTCTCTTGCGTTCCGATGTCCCCAACCCTAGGGTCAGGTGTTGTCAACATTGAGCAGACAGTTATTGGGGTCTCCTGCTAAGCTAGACAAAGCTAAAATCGTCATCAACCGGTTCCGTGTTGGCGCTGAGATCAGCCATTAGACGGCCCTGGAAGTTGTCAAACTAGCACGGCTGAACTCCGGTCCAAGGCGATCCGTTTGCTATAACCGGAACAATCGAGGTTAGGCTAGTGAGGAGACCGACCCATTGACTGACCCGCTAAGGGTTGAGTTGGACTTAGCCGGGTACGATCATCTCCATCTAGGCATCAACCCGGTAAGCTGAGCTGAATCGACCATCAAGTACGATTGTTGATCGTGATCGGTAATGATCTCAGCCAAACGGCTCTGGCTCACCTGAGCTTGCTGACGTTAACCCTTACCTTGACTTGACAGTTGAAGCGCTCTCGCCAACTGAAGCGAAAACCACCCATGTCTAGCATGAACGACCAATTCACGGTTCATTTCTGGGGCGTTAGAGGTAGTATTGCCTGTCCTGGACCCGAAACAGTCCGATACGGCGGAAATACGCCTTGTGTCGAGATGCGCGTTGGCAGTGAGCGCCTTATTTTTGACGGAGGAACGGGCCTACGTGTCCTCGGCCAGAATCTCCTGTCAGAAATGCCCATCCAAGCCAGTCTCTTCTTTACACATACCCATTGGGACCATATTCAAGGCTTTCCCTTTTTTATCCCCGCCTTTATTAAAGGGAATACGTTTCATATTTACGGCGCAGTCGCCCCGAATGGGGCAACGATTGAGCAACGACTCAATGATCAGATGCTGCACCCGAACTTTCCGGTTCCGTTACAAATTATGGGGGCGCAACTGGATTTTAACGATATTACGGTGGGTGAGCCGATTCAACTCGGTGAGGTTCGTGTCGAAACCGCCCATCTCAATCATCCGGGAGAAGCGGTTGGCTATCGGGTGAATTGGAAAAACTACGCCGCTGCCTATATTACCGATACCGAACATTATGGCGATCGCCTGGACCCCAATGTCCTCAAACTCGCTCAGGATGCCGATGTGGTGATTTACGACGCCACCTATACGGATGAAGAATATCATCACCCGAAAACGAGCAAAAAAGGCTGGGGACATTCGACCTGGCAAGAAGCCGTGAAAGTGGCCAAAGCCGCCAATGTGAAACGGCTGGTCATTTTCCATCACGATCCACTCCATAACGATGAATTTCTCGATCAAATGGGGGAACAGGTCAAAGCCGCCTTTAGTAGTAGTCTCCTGGCGCGAGAAGGAATGACCATCGTCATTGCGCCCACTCCCGGTGCCTTCATGCCGGCCCATGCTAAAGTTTGATTCAACTGGGAGACCCGTCGCGCCAATCCCGGATATTCCGTCGTTCTTGTTTACCGTACAACGCCTGTGTGGGTCACGTCCTCTTTAACAACCGCCCTGAGTCCCGCCAATGTTGCCTTAGGGAATTTTGATGGTGTGCATCTTGGCCATCAAGCGGTGATTGCAAAAATTCTGCATCAGACCCCTCAACGGGATTTGTCCGTGTCCCAGGTTCTCGGTGAACGCCGTGAGAGTGACCCGGGATCTCGCCTCAAGCCAGAACGTGGCGATCGCAGCTACGCCACCGTCGTCTCCTTTACCCCCCATCCCCAAGAGTTTTTTAGCGGCCAACGGCGACCGCTGCTGACCCCAGTTAAAGAAAAAGTCGAGCAGTTGCGATCGCTCGGCCTCGAACAACTGGTCCTGCTTCCCTTCACCGAAACCCTGGCCCGCCTCACCCCCGAGGCCTTCGTCGAGGAAATTCTCTGTCGTTACCTCAACGCCAAACGAGTCAGCGTCGGTGAAAACTTCCACTTTGGCCGCGATCGCTCCGGCAATAGTCAGCGACTGCGGCAGATTAGCCAACAGTACAACATCGAAACCTGCATCAGCGGACTGCAAGCACTCGATGGCGATCGCATCAGTAGTTCCACCATTCGCCAAGCTTTAGCCGCCGGACAAATCCAACACGCCAACCGCCTCCTCGGTCGTCCCTATCGCCTCAACGGAACCGTGGAACTCGGACAACAACTCGGCCGCACCCTCGGCTTCCCCACCGCCAATCTAAAGCTTCCCGACGATAAATTTCTACCGCACTGGGGCGTCTACAGCACCTGGGTTCAACTCGACGATGGAACCCACCACCCCGGTGTCATGAATCTCGGCTGTCGCCCTACCGTCGCCGGCGATCGCCCGAGCGTCGAAGTGCATCTCCTCGATTGGGACGGCGACCTCTACGATCGCCCCCTCAGCCTCCATCTAATGACCTTTCTACGTCCCGAACAGCAGTTCCCCGGTCTCGATGCCCTAACCGCCCAAATTCGTCAAGACTGCCAAACCGCGCGATCGCACCTAGACTCCCTTCCCTCCCCCCACCGTCTCTGACCCCATCATCGCCACCATGGATCATCTGCAACCTTTGCAACGACTGCGTGACAATCTCAGCAAAACCCTAGTCGGCAAAGATGACGCCGTGCGGTTAGTCATCGTCGCTCTCCTCGCCGGGGGCCATGCCCTCCTCGAAGATGTCCCCGGTGTCGGGAAAACCCTCCTAGCCAAGTCCCTGGCCCAATCCATCGGCGGTAAATTTCAGCGCATTCAATGCACCCCAGACCTTCTCCCCACGGATATTACCGGCACTAACATCTGGAACCCCCAAAGCGGTAGCTTTGAATTTCTACCGGGTCCGGTCTTCGCCAATGTCTTACTGGCCGACGAAATTAACCGAGCCACCCCCCGCACCCAATCAGCCCTCCTCGAAGTGATGGAAGAAAAACAAGTCACCGTCGATGGCCAATCACGACGAGTGCCGCAACCGTTTTTCACCATCGCCACCCAAAACCCCATTGAATATCAAGGAACCTTCCCCCTTCCCGAAGCACAAATGGATCGCTTCATGCTCTCGCTATCCCTCGGCTACCCCAGTGAAACCGAAGAACTACAAATGTTGCAGGGATTAGCCAGCCGTATCCCCGTGGACCAACTCCAACCCTGTTTGAGTCTGGAGGAGTTACACCACCTCAGCCAACAGGTAGCCACCATTGCCGTCGAAGCGCCCTTGCAGCAATATATGGTGAACTTAGTCCGTAGCACCCGCGTTGATGATGACGTGACCCTCGGAGTCAGTCCCCGAGGTGCGGTAGCTCTACAACGGGCCAGCCAAGCCTATGGTTTCCTAGAAGGGCGGACCTACACCACTCCCGATGACGTGAAATTCATGGCCCCCCACGTTCTCACCCACCGTCTGATTCCGGCGGGTGGCCGCAAGGGAGAGGCGATTATTGCCCGCTTACTCGAGACCATTCCCATCCCGTGAACGCACAGGTAAGCGTACAGAGCCATCTTGTGCCGCCGCCTGGCGGACCGCTTCGGCCACGGTGAGGGTATAGAGGCTTTGACGAGGATCGAGATAGAGGGGTCGCCCCTGACAGAGATAATCTAAGACTCGCTGCATATCTTGGGCAAATAGGCCCCGTCGAGAGCCGACGGCGATCGCCTCGTGTTGCTCTCCCTGGCGCAGTTGGCCTCCGTCTGGGGTCAGATGCAGTAGGCCTCCAACGCCTCGCGCTTCTAGCAGATGTTCTTTTTCAGTAAAGCGATCGCCCTTGCCATAGATCACATCGGCAAAGACTCCCGAGGTAAACCGCAATTGGGCTTTGCACAGACAGGCTCGATAGTAGTCTGACTCGGCTCCGGGCCAAATCCGAGTCTGGGCGGTGACAGACTCGACTTGACCAAAGACGGACACCAGACGATGCAGGCGCGACAGTGCGCCCATGAGAGGAAAGCCAAATTGCTCTAGGGAATAGGTCCAACGCCGAGGAGCGGGATGTTTGGGGTTAATGGTGCAATAGCGTACATCACTGACTCCGCCGAGATGGGGCAGATAGTCGAGAAAGGCTCGGTGCAGCCCTCCGAGGAGTTCAATATGGGCGATATGGAGCAGTTTCTGCTGCTGTTGAGCGCGATCGATGAGAACTTGGGCTTGGGCAGGATTGAGAGCCAGGGGATATTCCGCTAGCACGTGTTTGTGCTGCTCTAGGGCCGCTTGGGCGATCGCCGCTCGTTGATGATTGAGGCTGGAGATCACCACGAGATCAATATCGTCTCGTTCGATGAGTTGCTGCCAATCTCGACAGGGGGCCGCCTCCCAGGGTTGAGCAAACTCGCAGGTCTTCTCCCAGGTGCGGCCCGCCACAGCCACGAGCTGAGCGCGAGGATCCCGTTCGAGGGCCTGCGATCGCCAGCGAGCCACAAACCCAGTTCCCACTAAACCTACGCGAATCGGCGGTTCTTCGAGCATTTCCCTGTTTTTCTAGTCTCAGCCTATTTAATCATCACTGTAACCCAGTTCTGTCCAAGCCTTGAGCCATTGAGGCCCAAAGGATTGGATTCACTGATTCTCAGATTGGCCGGATGCGATCCATAAGCAAATCCACATTGAATTAGGAATTATTATAATAAATTTCGTTACAAAGATTCCCGATCTAGGGGTTGCATCCGTTAGCTTTTCCCGTAATATCAGAGATAGAAGATACCTAAACAACTCAGGTCGGTGTCCAAGATGCCGATTTGTAAGATTAGGAAAACTTATAGATATAGAGAGGATCATTTCATGGCTACTTACAAGGTCACGCTCGTTAACGAAGAGCAAGGTCTCAACACGACGATCGAAGTTCCCGATGACGAGTACATCCTCGATGTCGCCGAAGAGCAAGGTTTAGATCTGCCTTACTCCTGCCGTGCTGGCGCTTGCTCGACCTGCGCTGGTAAACTCACCGAAGGAGGCATTGATCAGTCTGACCAATCCTTCCTCGACGATGACCAGATTGAAGCGGGTTACGTGCTGACTTGCGTGGCTTACCCCACCTCCGACTGCACCATCGAAACCCACCAAGAAGAAGCGCTGTACTAGACAAAGTTTTTTAAGGTGCGACGCTGACTGAACTCGTCGGTCAGCGTCTTGTATCCCAACAGCTTAAACGCAAACGCAACCCGCAACGAAGCAATCCGCTTTGGCGCGGGTTTTTCGCGGCCGGCACCGGCGATCGCAGACCGGCCAGACTATACTAGAGGCGATCGCCCCCAAAGC
>SIHH01000270.1 GCA_004299065.1 Phormidium sp. SL48-SHIP
CCTAACCCCTCCCTGGAGGGGAGAACCCACCCCTAACCCCTCCCTGGAGGGGAGAGACGCAGCCGTATTCCCTCTTAATCATCCCCTCCAGGGAGGGGTGCCCGTTAGGGCGGGGTGGGTTCTCTGCTTAAAAGAAACGTTACAATAAATTAAGCAATACTCTTAGAAACTGTTATATATGCCTCCGACTGCATTACTGACCAAAGGACTCCCCACAGTAAAACCCCATAATCCGAGCGATCGCTTCGATGATACCTGGCGCGCTCCCTTAGCGACCCTCCTGGGCTTAGGACGCGCGGCTGGCGCGGATTTTATTGAATTTTTCCTCGAACGCACCAACTACATTAGTTGTCTGGCTGAAGACGATGCTATCACTAGCATCTCCCCCCGCCTCTCCACCGGTGCAGGGGTGCGCGTCTTTCGTGGCAAGGCGGATTGTTACGTCAGCACCAATGACCTCTCCTTTGACGGCTTGAAAGCCGCATTAGAGAAAGGATTGGCCATCATGGGACTCTCCCTCCCCGGAAGTAACGCCTATATCCCCGACATCAACCTGGAAATCACCCGCGACTACGCCAAAACTAACCACAAAGAAGGCTGGTTGGCTGACTGTAGTTCCATGCGAGAAATGAGCGATGTGTTGCTGGCGGCGAATGACTGCATTAACCAGAAAGCCAAACACGTCCAATCCCGTCGCGCCGCCTATTTCCGCGATTGGCAAGAAGTTCTCGTGGCCGCCAGCGATGGTGTCTTTGCCCGCGATATTCGCCTGACGCAATCCGTCGGCTATAGTCTCCTCTGTGCCGATGGCGAGAACCGTTCCTCCATCAGTCAACGGATTGGCGATAGTAGTAACCCCAGTTTCCTGCGCGATTGGAACTACGATCGCACCGCTGAGGAAGTCTCCGAAGCCGCCGGAACCATGCTCTACGCTGATTATGTGGAGTCGGGACAATATCCGATTATCATGGCCAACTCCTTTGGCGGCGTGATTTTCCATGAAGCCTGCGGACATCTTCTCGAAACCACCCAAATTGAGCGAGAAACGACCCCTTTCTTAAATAAAAAGGGTGAGAAAATCGCTCATGAAAATCTCACGGCTTGGGATGAAGGACTCTCGAAAGGAGAGTTTGGAACCCTCGATATGGACGATGAAGGAATGCCGGTTCAACGCACCTTGTTGATTGAAAATGGCATCCTTAAAAACTTCATTTCTGACCGAGCTGGCTCAATGCGGACAGGACATCCTCGCACCGGAAGCGGTCGCCGTCAGGGCTATACTCACGCCGCTGCTTCCCGGATGCGCAATACCTATATTGCCCCTGGGGAGTACGAGGTGGAAGACCTGTTCGCTTCGGTGGAGAAAGGCATTTACTGCAAGAAAATGGGCGGCGGTAGTGTTGGACCCACGGGAGAGTTTAACTTTGGGGTTGATGAAGCCTATTTGATTGAAAATGGCAAAATCACCAAACCCTTGAAAGGGGCAATTCTCATCGGTGAAGCGACGGAAATCATGAATAAAATTTCCATGTGTTCTAAGGATGTGGAACTCGCGCCGGGGTTCTGTGGTTCTATTAGTGGCAGTGTTTATGTCACCGTGGGACAACCTCACATTAAAGTGGATTCCATCACTGTTGGCGGTCGTTAAGAGTCTCGTGAAGACTCTCGTTAAGACTCGGATTAAGGAGGTTCGGTCATGGGATTGACAACCTGGAAGTTCACTGTCAAGGACTATCACAAGATGGCTGAGTTGGGGATTCTTAACCCTGATGAACGGCTAGAGTTGATTGATGGAGACATCTACAAAATGAGTCCAATTGGTAGACGACATGCGGCTTATGTCACCAGGATTTCCAACTACCTCATCAGGCAATTGGGGTCAGATATGAGCATAATTAATGTTCAAAATCCGATTGTTCTGAACGATTTATCGGAACCTGAACCGGATGTGAGTCTGTTGAAACCTCGGGAGGATCAGTATTTTTCTGGACTTCCCCAAGCCGCTGATGTCTATTTAGTGGTTGAGGTGGCGGAGAGCAGTTTGGAGAGCGATCGCAGTGAAAAATTGCCCCGCTATGCGGCTGCTTCAATTCCCGAAGTTTGGCTCATCAATGCCTTAACCCATCAACTCGAATGCTATCGTCATCCTGAAAACGGACGCTATCGGGAATACCAAACCTTAGAACGAGGTGATTCCCTCCGATTAGTGTCGTTTCCTGACCTCCTGATTCATCTTGATTCGTTGTTGTTTGAGGGCTAGAGATTTGGGATATTATCTTATCCCAGTCTTCCCTCATTTTTGCTCATTTAAACCCATTCATTGATTCAATTTAAACCCTGTATGACAGACATTCAAGTTCTTGCCAATCAAGTCCAAGATATCGCCAAGCAGATTGGTATTCGTAAATACGACATTTCTGGTTCTAGTGTCGATGAAACTAGCGTTCAAGTCGATCGCGGTGAACCGAAACAGGTGAAAGCCTCGAATCGTTCTAGTGTAACGGTGCGCGTCTGGAATCAGAACAACACCGTGGGGATTGCGTCTACGACAGACAGCGATGCGAAGGGGTTGGAGTTGGCGTTGAAAACGGCGGCTGAAGCCAGTGAGTTTGGCGCAAAAGACCATGTTCCTGATTTTAGCCCCGAAGCCACGAAACCCATCGAGAACCTGAAGACGGTTCAGGTTCCGCCAACGGAGGTGACGCAACTGATTGAGCGGTTGGTGGATTTGGAGAAACAGTTACTCGATGCTCATCCGGCGATCGCCAGTGTTCCTTATAATGGTCTGGCACAACGGGATCTGTCTCGTTTTTACCTCAATAGCGAGGGCGCACAGCGTCATGAAGCTCATTCAGTGGCCTCGGTGTACCTCTACAGCAAAACGGAACAAGAGGGCAAGAAACCCCGTTCTGCGGGCGCTTATAAGGTCGATGTTGGGGTCGATCACCTCGATTTTGAGGGCTGCTTAAAAGAAGCCGCCGAGAAGACCATTTCTCACTTGAACTATGAGAAAGTTAAAACGGGCAAATATCGGGTGGTGTTCTCCCCGGAAGCCTTTTTGAGTCTGATTAACGCCTTCTCGAATCTCTACAACGCTCAAAGCATTCTCGACAAGCGCAGTTTATCAACCCCTGATTCCTTGGGAACCCAGGTAGCGTCGCCGCTGCTGTCGGTGTTTAATGATGCTCTACACGCGGATAATCCGACGTCGAGTTACTTCGATGGGGAAGGAACGCCGACGCGCCGGGTGTCTCTAATTGAGGCGGGAGTTTTGACGGGATTCTTGCACAGTGCGGGAACCGCAAAACGCATGAATACCCAACCGACGGGCCATGCGAATATGGGGGCGAAGGTCACGATTAGTCCTGACTTTTATCATATTTTTGCCGCGTCGCAACCGGACCAGACGTATTCCTTGGATACGGAGGAAAAGGTGGTCTTTATTGATGATTTGAGTGCGTTACACGCTGGGGTGAATGCGTTGCAAGGGTCATTCTCTCTTCCCTTTGATGGCTGGTTAGTGAATAAGGGTGAAAAGGTGAGTGTGGATTCGGCGACGGTGGCGGGCGATATCCGCGAGGTTCTCAAGTCTATTATTTATGTGGAACCGGAGGCGGAGGTAACGCCAGGTGGGGTTTGTCCTCGCATCTGGGTGGATGGTTTGTCGGTGACTGGGGAGTAGTCGCCAACCTCGATATTTTGGGGTGAGGGGTGTTCCGGCGTTGTTTCACGGATGGGTTTAGCCTATGCGGTGAAAGGCGCCGGATTGAGGGGCGATCGTGCTAGTCGGCATCCAATGTCACTTGTCGTAGCTTATCCTATGTCAGAATGGAGAGAAGGTCACCCTATTTCAAGGAATCCCATGGCAATCCGGGAACTCGATCGCATTACTATCAACCCAGGAGTATGTCTTGGACAACCCACAATCCGGGGAATGCGGATCACGGTAGAATTTGTCCTGAAGCTACTCGCAAGTCAGTTATCAGTTCCAGAAATTTTAGAGTCCTATCCAGAGTTAGAGGAAGAAGATATTCGTCAAGTCCTCAATCTTAATTATGATGGGTCTTCAGTTGTTGCATTGGATACAAAATTGTAGGGGCGAAAAATTTTTCGCCCCTACGACAACGGATGTAATCCGCCATAAATTTTCCTGATCACCCTGAAACCAGAAGACCCATTGTGATTAGGTTCTGCCGATTTCATGTTCGGGTTTTGGGATTAGTTTGAGTCTCTGCATTCAGTCAAGTTGCGGATGTATTGTCGAATGACGGGTTGTAGGCTTAGCTGGAGATTACACTGGGATGAGGGTTCTAATAAACTGCGTCGTTTGAGAGATTGGATGGCTTTGAGAAATTCTCGATCTGAGAGGAGATTGGCGGGTTTTGGGTTGAGGTTGGCGGGGGAGTCTTGGTTGGCTAACCAGTGCAGTAGGGTTTTTTCGGCGTTCCCAAGGCGTTGGTAGTGGAGCGTGAGGACGGTTTCTAGGTCTCCTAAGAAGAGAGTGGGATAGGAGAGGAATTGCTGAACGCTACCGTTGAATAAGTCGAGAATTGTGGAAGCGGTCAGGTTGAGCCACAAGGGATTGTTGTTATAAAGCTGAGTCAGTTTGGGCCAGGTTTTGGGGTCTTTGAGTTGGCGATCGCGGAGGATTTGGCTGGCGAGTTGAGGAAACCCTTGAACGGGAAGGGTTTTACAGTGGTGGGTTTCGCTTTCTAAGGCGGCGATTTCGAGGGGATGTTCCCAACTCAGGAGCAGAATACAACTTTGGTGAGAACAGGTGCCGAGTTCACGGAGGAGTTGGCCATAGCCTTGATAGTCTCGACGGTAGGTTCCGACAAATTCACCGGGGGTTAGGGCCTCTTGCAGGTTGTCTAGGATGAGCAAGCAACGGTGATGTCTGAGATGGTCTAGGAGCGATCGGTTCGGGGTGGAGGTTGCGGCGAAAAACTGGCAGATGTGGTTTTTTAGGGTTTCTAGGTTGGAGAATTTACGATGGTTGCACCAGAGGATATGGCTAAAGTGCTCTTTTATGTGTTCGACGAGTTGTCGAGCGAGGGCGGTTTTGCCAATTCCTGATAATCCGGTGAGGGTGATAATGCGGCTATGTTCGTTGAGTATCCACTGTTTGAGGGTGGTGAGTTCGTTGTGACGGGTGTGGAGGCGATCGTATTCGGGAGCTTGGCTGAGATTATGGCGGGGTGTGGTGTCGGATTCGCTGTTAC
>SIHH01000271.1 GCA_004299065.1 Phormidium sp. SL48-SHIP
CTCCAGCCGGCGGCAGAGCCGCCCAAAGCCCGTGCCACGGCTTCAGCCATGGCACGAGTATACTTCCGTGATCAGCCCTCTGGAGTCAACTTTCGGGACAAACCCGATCACACCGGTAACGGATCTTGGGGCGGCCATTCTTCAGGGAGGCGATCGCACAGAAACACCAACACAACCCGCTCCGCCGGATCAATCAACCCGGCCAACTCCGTCCCATGACTTGACATCCTCCCAGGCCCGCCTAACCTGTACCTGAGACTTAATCCCTCAGCAAATCCTCGATCGCCGCCGCCTGAGTCGGTAACGCCGCCGTCAACACCTCCGGCCCATCCGCCGTCACCAACACATCATCCTCAATACGAATCCCACGCACATCCGCAAAGTCCCCCAGACGCTGCCAATTGACCATCTCCCGGTATCGCTGCCGATTCCCCGCATCATTGAGAATCCCCGGAACCTGATAAAACCCCGGTTCAATGGTGACCAACATCGAAGGCTTCAGCGGACGATGCAGACGCAAAAAGCCCAAGCCAAAGCGACGACTGCGCGCTCGTCCCTTCTCATAGCCCGCATAATCCCCTAAATCTTCCATATCATGGACATCCAACCCCAACAGATGACCAATCCCATGGGGGAAAAACAGGGCATGGGCATCGGCTTCGACTAAATCCTCGGGCCGTCCCCGCAAAATCCCTAAATCCACTAACCCCTCGGCGATGACTTGGGCCGCCAACAGGTGAATATGGCGGTATTCCACCCCCGGATTCACCGCCTCAATACAACGGTCATGAGCGGCTAAAACCACGTCGTAAATGGCCCGTTGACTGGGGGAAAACGTCCCCTTCACGGGCCAAGTTCGGGTGACATCGGCGGCCCAGCCTGATGGGGCTTCTGCACCGACATCGGCCAAGATTAAATCATCGGCGTTGATGGCATGATGATACTGCTCATTGTGGAGAACTTCCCCATGAACGGTGACAATACTGTTGTAGGCGCAACTCATGTTGTGGGCCAGAATCACCCCCTCCATGGCCCCGCGCACTTGGGCTTCTAAGTTAGCGGTTGGGGTGGCGGCCATGCCCGCTTTGTGGGCTTCCACGGTCACCGCCGCCGCGTGACGCAGTTCCACTAAGGCCCCCGCGTCGTGGGTTAGGCGCACTTGCACGATCGCCCGCACCAGTTGGCGATCGCTCCCCTGTAAATTATCCATGGGCGAGAGCGATCGCCCCAACACCCCGGCCTGAAGACTGCGCACATCGTCGTTTTGCACGGGAATCGTCGCCGCACCCTCGGCTTGGGCCGGCAATTCCGAGAGGGGGAAGGCGGCATCCGCACCAATGGTACTGGCGATTTGGTGGCGTTTGGGCTGTTCTCCATGCCAGAGGGCAGCACTGGGGTGAGGATCGTCATAGAAGAGGTGCAAGCGCCCGGATTCGAGACGAATGGCCGCATTTTCTAGGGGTAACCCGGCAAAATAGAGAAAATGACTACTGGGGCGAAAAGGGTATTTGTTGGCCGGGAAATTACGGGATTTGCTGCGCCCGGACCAGAGAATCACCGGGAAATCCACCAACTCCGCCAACCGTTGTCGCCGTTCGTGGAGGATGGTTTCTAGGGTGCGATCGCGGAGGATGGAGGAGGGATAATTACTACCGAGAAGCATAGGTTCAATTCGTTAGGTCTTAACCATTGGTATTCTTGTATCCTAGCGATTTTTCCTCCATCGTTCACGAGGGGTTAGGCTGTGGGAATCAAGGTTAAGAGAACCCGAGCCACGGTAAAGTAAATTAGAACCCCCAACACATCGACGCAGGTGGTAATAAAAGGCGCTGACATCAACGCCGGATCGAAGCCTTGAGACTTAAAGAGAATCGGTAACGCCGCCCCAGAGGTTGACGCTAACACGGCAATGGCGATCAGACTAACACCGGCCGACAAGGAGATAATAATATCCCCCTGGAGGAGGTAAGCCCCCACCGTCACCAACGCTCCCAGCATACTGCCGAGCATGAGTCCGGCGATCGCCTCACGACGAATTAAGCGCCAAGCCCCCCCCGTCTGGATTTTATCCATATTTAGCCCCCGAATAATCACCGTCGAGGACTGGGTTCCCACATTCCCACCGGTTCCAATCAGCAGGGGAATAAACATGGCTAATCCCACCAATTGTTTGAGCGTTCCCTCATTAGCACGAATCACCGCACTTGTCAAGACATTAGTCACCAACAAAATTAACAGCCAGGAGGCCCGTTGCCGGGACACCCGAAACAGGTTCATCTGAAAGTAATCTTCACCATCGGATTGCAAGCCACCGAGAGCATAAATATCCTCGGTCGTTTCCCGTTCAATCACATCGATGATGTCGTCAACGGTGACAATCCCCACCAGTCGCTGTTCACTGTCGACGACGGGAACCGCGAGGAAGTCGTAGCGTTGAATGGTGCGGGCCACTTCCTCTTGGTCGGTACTGGTATGGACAAACACCGCATCTCGGTTCATAATCTCACCGACGGTTTGCTCGGGTTGAGCCACCACCAAATCGCGCAGGGAGAGGATTCCTGTCAGATGTCGAGCCGCATCGGTCACATAGAGCGCATACACCGTCTCAGTGGTGTCCGCGAGATGACGAATCCGCTCCAAAGCCCCATTAACCGTCAGATTCTCCTTGAGGGAGATATACTCCGGGGTCATGATGCGCCCGGCGGTGTCGGGTTGGTAGCCCAGCAGTAGGGAGGTGGCCTCCCGTTCGTTGGCGCTGAGATGAGTCAGGAGTTGACGCACCACTTTGGCGGGAAGTTCGTCAAAAAGCCGCGCGCGATCGTCCGGGGACATCTGTTCGACTAAGTCCCGGATTTCTTGGTTTTTAAACTCTTCTAATAGGGCCTGTTGTACGGAGCGATCGAGATGTTCATAGACCTCAGTGGCTTCGTCTTTGGGGAGGAGGCGGAAGGCGATCGCATGGAGGTTTTCGGGCAATTCGTGAATGACTTCAGCAACATCGACCGCTTGCACCGGAACCAGTAGCAGTTTGGCATCTTTGAGATTGCCCTGTTCGAGAAAAATCTGAAGTTGCGATCGCACCAAGTCACGCAACTCCTCACGAGATGAAATCGATTGTGCGACGTCTTGACTTTGTACCAAGGTGATCCCTCCCTAACTCTGGTAAACCTACAATTGCTCAATAAATTGCCGGACTAAGATATATCGCCAATCCCGGTGTTAAACACGAATCAACAATCGTGCCACATAAAAGTAAATCAGAACCCCCAAAACATCCACACAGGTGGCAATGAAGGGGGCAGACATCAACGCCGGATCAAAACCTCGGGACTTAAAGAGCATCGGGAGAGCCGCCCCAGATGTCGCCGCCAGGGTCGTAATCCCCCATAAACTTAACCCAACGGTGACCGCTACGGCCCAGTCTCGTTGCACAAGATAAGCCCCGACGACCACTAACGCCCCCATCATCAGCCCCAAAACAATCCCCACCAAGGCTTCACGGCGAATAATCTGCCAAGAGATCATATCTCGAATTTTATCGGTACTCAGACCCCGAATGACGACCGTCGAAGATTGAGTGCCAACATTTCCCCCCGTACCAATGAGCAGAGGAATAAACATCGCTAAGCTCACCACTCGTTCGAGAATTGCCTCATTGGCGTTAATAATCCCTCCCGTGAGGATGTTAGTTAATAACAAGATTAACAGCCAAGAGACGCGCCGCTTCGAGATGCGAAATAAACTCATCTGAAAGTAATTTTCGCGATCGGCTTGCACCGCACCCAGGGCGTAAATATCTTCGGTAGTTTCTCGTTCGAGAACATCAATAATGTCATCCACGGTGACAATTCCCACCAGTCGCTGTTCACTATCGACGACGGGAACCGCTAGGAAATCATAGCGTTGGATGGTACGAGCGACTTCCTCTTGGTCGGTACTGGTATGCACAAAGACTACATCCTCGGTCATAATCTCGCCAATGGTCTGTTCGGGTTCAGCGGTGACGAGATCTCGCAGGGAGAGGATACCCGTTAGATGGCGAGCGGTGTCGGTGACGTAGAGGGCGTAAATGGTTTCCGTGATGTTGGCGAGGCTACGAATCCGCTCAAAGGCTCGGTTGATGGTGAAATGCTCTTTGAGGGAGACATATTCGGGAGTCATGATGCGCCCGGCGGTGTTGGGTTCATAGCCGAGAAGCAGTGAGGTGGCTTGACGCTCGCTAGAACTGAGTTCTTTGAGTAATCGCCGCACCAGGTTCACGGGGAGTTCGTCGAGAAGTCGGACCCGGTCATCGGGGGACATTTGGTCGATGAGATCTCGCAGTTCCTGGTTTTTAAATTCTTCGATCAGCGTCTGCTGTACCTTGGAATCAAGATGCTCGTAAATCTCGGTGGATTTGTCTTTAGGGAGCAGACGAAAGGCAATCGCATGAAGGGTTTGGGGCAATCCTTCGATCGCCTCGGCCGCGTCGGCCGGCTGCACGGGAACCAGCAGGGTTTTGGCTCCCTGGAAGTTACCCTGTTCGAGAAACATCTGGAGTTGCGATCGCACTAACTCTCGCAACTCTTGACGGGATGACCGTTCTTCAACGGACGTGGTGTTCTGATTGTCAACCATAGCGGCCCCCCTCGCCTTCTACAAAAAATACGGATGCTTAAGATCTAGGCAATCCTAATTTAGTGTAAGGGCTGTTGGTCCAAAGAGGATGCGATCGCCGCCCAAAATCCATCTCCTCAACCCAGAGGAGGGGGTAACCGACGTCATATCCCTCTCAAGGGAATTGGAGACTCGGGCAACAACACCGAGGAGTGGGTCATCGCCACGTGAGACAATCTCGGTCGGGTTGAATCAGCTAAATCCTGCGTCGAGGGCAGGTGCAACACACCGATATGCAGGGCAGCATACACCACAATAATAAAACTGAGGACAATGCGATGCCAGATTAGCATCATGTCCTCAACGGGGGATTGGCTAAAGTTCTCATGGGTTCTCATCAGTCTGACCTCTACTTGATTTTTAATAATGTCGTTATGAGTCAGTAGATGGTTCCACCCTGGGGAACAGTTCATTCCCACTGGTTAAATTAGACTGTGAAAGATCCCCATAAGTTCCACCGCAAATCTTTCAGTGCATTCACGGATTCCCCTAGCCATTCTCTAGTTTGCATTGACTCATTTGCGAGTCATCTGCGAGTCATCCACAGATAACAATGCGTTTCTCT
>SIHH01000272.1 GCA_004299065.1 Phormidium sp. SL48-SHIP
AAAACCTGCTAGCATGGGATTCGCCCCTGGAGAGGTGGCAGAGCGGTTGAATGCGGCAGACTCGAAATCTGTTATGGTGTCACAGCCATCGAGGGTTCGAATCCCTCCCTCTCCGCTTTAATAAACCCCCCGGTTGAACGTCAGTCAGCCGGGGGGTTTTGGCATTAGGTTTCTTGAGGATTTGAGGTGGATTTGGGGGTCATGCGCCAGCCGGGATAGACCACTTGACGCGATCGCGCCACCACGAGACTATCATCGGGGACATCCTTGGTGACGACGGACCCGGCCCCCACGGTGACATCTTCTCCGAGGCTGACTGGGGCGACGAGAACACTGTTGGAACCGGTTTTACTGCCGTTGCCGATGTGGGTGGGATGTTTGTTGACGCCATCATAGTTGGCGGTGATGGTTCCGGCCCCGATATTGACTTTTTCGCCTAGGGTGGCATTGCCAAGATAGGCCAGGTGAGCCACATTGGTGTTGTTGCCGACTTGGGTTTGTTTAATTTCGACGAAGTTACCGATACGACAGCCTTGGCCAATCTGGGCTTGACCTCGTAAATGACTGTAGGGGCCAATACGACTATCGGCGGCGATGACACTGTCGGAGATGACGGAATAGAGAACGGTTACATTCTCGCCGATGTGACTGTTTTCAATGAGACTTCCTGGCCCGATACGACTTCCGCGTTGAATCACGCTATCGCCGCGAATATGGGAGTTGGGTTCGATGATGGTGTCGGGTTCGAGGACGATGGTGTCGTCGAGGGTGATGCTGTGGGGATCGACGAGGGTGACACCGCTGGCCATGGCTTCGTCTTTGAGGCGGGTTTGCAGGATGTCGTAGGCGGCGGCCAGTTGTTTGCGATCGTTGACGCCAAAGATTTCTTGGTAATCCTCGACATCGACGACGGTGACGGGATTGAGGTAGTTCACCGCGTCGGTGATGTAGTATTCGCCCTGATCGTTGTTGGCTTTGAGTTTGGGGAGAATTTGGGCTAGTTTTTCCCAGTCAAAACAGTAGATTCCGGCGTTGATGCGGGGGTTTTGTTTTTGGGCGGTGGTACAGTCGCGATCTTCGACAATCTGTTCAAAGACGTTGCGGCGATCGCAGAAGACCCGTCCGTAGCCTTGGGGGGTGGGATGTTGGGCCGTGAGAACGGTCGCGGCGTTGCGGCGATCGCGGTGGGTTTGCAGAAGCTGTTGCAGGGTACTTGTTCGCAGTAGGGGAACATCGCCGTTGAGGACGAGGAGTTCGCCTTGATAGCCGTCGAGATAGGGGAGAAGCTGTTGAACTGCATGGCCAGTCCCGAGTTGTTGGGCCTGTTCGACAAACTCCAGATGGGGATAGTGACGCAAGGCCTCTTGGACGCGATCGCCCTGGTAGCCAATGATGGGAAAGATGCGATCGGGGGCGATGGGGGCTAAACTCCCTAATACACGCTCGATTAAAGAGCGTCCGCCCAGGGGATGCAACACTTTTGGAAGTGAAGATTTCATGCGGGTTCCCCGTCCGGCTGCCAGAATTGCTACCGCTACCATAGTCGTCTCTTGAATCGTTTGTTGAGGTGATCCGTGTCCGTCTGGAGTATATCGCGGTTTCTGTCTGCAATCTAGCGAGAAGCTCCTGAGAGATTCTCCCTCGGATTCGCGATCGCCGACAGGATTCGCTCATTTACTAAGTCCCCAATTCAGGGTTGGAACGTCACGCTTGAGCGAAAAACGACTCAAGACAGTGTCCGTTTATTGCCATTTATCCTTGAGTTAGACTCAATCCGCTAATGTTTTTTTCAGACTAGACTAAGGGGATATGCTCGAAAACTTAATGGGGATCAGAACAGATAAGGGTCTAACCTCAACCCTAAGTAATTTTACTTAAAACTTACAAAAAATATCAGTAATCGCAAGCAATATGTTAAATTTTATGTTTTTTTAAGGAACTTTTCAATCAAGATTGCTAAGCTAAAAACAGCTTAGGAGGTTTGGATATGGTTAGATTCAATGAGCGACAAGAGCAAATCTTAGAGCAGTTCACATTACAAGAGTTGGCCTTGCTCGTCTCGCAAGCGATCGCCCGTGAAAGCGATCGCCAAGGGGGCAACTTTACCCTGGACTGGCTCTCCCGTGAGTTCGGCCATCTAGCCTTTAAGTATGGAGATGTCTTGAATGCCCTGCCCTCCCAGGACAGCCAAGAGTCTCAACAGCCCGAACCTTTAAGCTTAAGGGTCTAAGCCAGCCCTGATCCATTCCGTTAGCGTGAGAGAGAAACCCGATCGCCGGCCGGTGATCGGGTTTTTTAGGAAGGTTCAGCCCCAGAATAACTTATTGATTTAAAACATCTTTCTTGTGCTGAACATTGCCCACAACAGCGGCAACTTCTGCCAATAAATCATCAGCAACCCCCATCTCTTTCAAGGTAATGAGCAGATCCTCAGCCACCGCATCAAAATGTTCGCCCTGTAGGCCCTGTTCTTCGACTAAAGCCTTGTGAGCCTCCCGCATCGAGCGGCCCGTGTAACCCCCGCCACCTAAGGCGTAGGTGAGAAAGGCTTTCTGATGTTGCCGCTGGCGAGTCATGTTGGTGTCGGCAAAAAAGTGTTTGATGCGATCATCGGCTAACACTCGGTTGTAAAACTTGTCGACCGCTGCATCAATCGCCGCGTCTCCACCCAGTTTCTCAAATAAAGTCGTCATCGTGTCTCCTTAAAATTGTTGAATCAATGAAATCAATGAAATAGATGACTCAGGGCAATAACAGACATTATTCACCTGAGCCAACTTAACAGCCTAGCCTTGTGAAAAATCAGGCGTTAAGGCTTCTCTCGGTTGCGCTTGCGTCGGTTCTTGGAAAATGGCAACGATCGCCCGTAAGACGCAAATCACCATGACCAATGCTCCTAAACTAAAGACGATATCACCGGGAATCCGTAGCCAGACCGTCCAGTGCATCCAGGGGGAACTAATCACCTCAGCACTGCGAGCGTACCAAGTGCCATAATTGACCGATTGCACCAGTTGATAGAAACCACTGGGAATCAAGCCACACACCATCATCATGACAAGGCCGATATTGATACCCCAAAACGAGCGATTAAACCAGGTTTCATTCCAGGCGCGATCGGGGGTAATCTCGCGCAACGCAAACAGCATCAGAGCCAAAGCCAGAGAGCCATAGACCCCAAATAACGCTGAGTGAGCGTGAATGGGGGTGGTGTTAATCCCCTGGGAGTAATACAGAACAATGGGAGGATTGATTAAGAAGCCAAACACTCCCGCTCCGACGAGGTTCCAGAAACAAGTGGCCAGGAAAAACTTCAGCGGAATCCGATAGAACCCTTGGGCCTCTTGAGAGAGGCGAATGGATTTGACCACTTCAAAGCCAATCAAGGTTAGGGGAACCACCTCCAAGGCTGAGGCCACGGATCCCATAGCGGTAATAAAGACGGGTGTTCCCGAAAAGTAGAGGTGATGTAGGGTTCCAATGACACCACTCCCGAGATAGAGAACCGTCGTCAGATAAGTCGCTCGTAAGGCCGAGGAGCGTTTGAGGAAGCCGAGTTCACTACATAGATAGGCGATCGCCACCGTGGCAAAAACTTCAAAAAAGCCTTCCACCCAAAGGTGAACCACCCACCAACGCCAATACTCAGCAATACTCAAAGGAGTATGGTTGCTGTACATCAACCCCGCAGAGTAAAACAGGGGAATGGTAATGGCACTATAGAGGAAAAAGTGATTTAGTCCAGTTTTGCTGCCTTCGGCTTTGAGAGCGGGTTTGAGGGCGCGGTACATCAGCCAGAGCCAAAACACCATACCGCCAATGAGCAGCAGTTGCCACAATCGTCCAAGCTCGACATATTCATAGCCTTGATGGCCGAACCAGAAACTTTTGTCCCCGAGGAACCCTTGCACGCCGGCCCAAGATCCCACCAGAGACCCCACCACCACTAAGGTGAGCGCCCCTAAGAGACCACTATTGCCCCAGGATTGTCCTTTGGGTTCATTTTGACCAAAACGGGGTGCAAAATAGAGTCCAGCCGCCAGCCAACAGGTGGCAATCCAGAACACGGCTATTTGTAAATGCCAGGTTCGGGAGGCGGCGTAGGGGAGGTAGTCTTGCAGAGGAACGCCATAAAAGCCATCTCCTTCAACGGCGTAGTGAGCCGTCACCATTCCCATGAGGATTTGCACCAGAAACAGGGTCATGGCCACGCCAAAAAAGAGGGTGGTGACTTTCTGGCTCGGGGTAGCGATGCGGATATTGGGCCGTTCGGTGACGATTTGCACCTCTTCGGGGTCTTCTTGGGTGAGATAGATAAACAAGAAGAGGGCGATCGCCGCAATCAAGACAATCACCGAGACAATTGACCAAATGAGGAATTGCGGCGGGGCCTGATTCCCAATGAGATCGTCGTGAGGAAAGTTGGCCGTATAGGAAAACGGTGCATTGGGACGATTGGCGGCGGCGGCCCAAGCGGTCCAGGTAAAGAAGGCCGTGACATTATGCAATTGGTCTTCGTCGGTGAACCAGCCACTGGGAATGGAATGGGTCACAGATCCCTGGGATAAGAGGCGGTGATAGTAGTCGAAGACTTGGCTGAGTCCCTGAGTTTGGGCCGCCGTTAGGGTGAGAGTTTCTGTTTCACCGTCATAGCGATTGGTTTTAAAGTCTTCTTCTACCTGAACTTGCAGTTGAGCCTGTTCGATGCCTGAGAGGGATTCCCAATCGCTTTGGGTGAAGTCGGGGGTGTCGGCGTAGAGAACGCCGGCGGTGGCTAGTCCCCAACGGTGCAGGAGATCCGCGGTCCAGTCGGGGGCTAGATAACTGCCATGACCCCAAATGCTGCCAATATGCTGTCCACCTCGGGCTAGATAGGTTTCTTGCCCCAGTTGGATGTTCTCTTGAGTCAGAATCGTCTCCTGTTGAGGGGAGACGATGGTGGCGGGGATGGGGGGCGCATTTTTGTAGATGGCGGCCCCGGCCCCAATCAGCACTGTGAAGGTCACGACGCACACCAGCACTAACCAGGCGGGTAGGCTAAATCGCTGAATGGGCGATCGCTCCACCCTCAGGTCGAGAGTTGGATTTGCCATAAGGGAAATTCTCTGAAAGACAGGGTCTCGGACAAGCTGGTTGATCACTACCGGCTGTCCACGGAGCCAGTATAGTCAGGGAATTTTGATATTGTCTTTGACTTAGATCAAGAATTTAGGGGTTTTCT
>SIHH01000021.1:0-6077 GCA_004299065.1 Phormidium sp. SL48-SHIP
TTCCCTGTTCCCTCCCCCATGTCCGACACCAACGCCATACTCCGGCAAATTCCCATTGTTGCAGGGTCTCTCGGAGGAACGTTACTCCTAGTGAATCGCCTGTTAACCGATAATCTCACCACTTGGCAGGTTCGCTCTGATGTTCTCGGGGCGATTATCTGTGCAGTGCTGATTTTGACGGGGTTACTCTGGCAACGGGTACAGCCGAAACCTCCCGATTCGGTCATGTTGCAGGGGGAAGAAGGCCTGGAACTGGCTGACGATTTACCCGATTCAGTGCAGCGAGAGTTGGCTTGGTCTTCTCAGTTATTGTTGACCAATACGGTCACGAAAACCCTCGTGGTTTGGTATCAGGGACGGGTGCTGCTGCGACGGGGAATTTTGGCCGAACAGACGACGGTAGAACTTGGAGCGATCGCCCAACGGGCCATCCAAACCCAAAAACCCATCTATCTCGTCAAACTCGACCTCTATCCCGGTCGACTTGAGTTCAATTATTTACCCCATAACACACAAGGGGTAATTTGTCAACCCATTGGCGGTGAAGGATTGATGATTTTAGGGGCGAATGCCCCCCGCAGTTACAGCAAACAAGATGAAACCTGGATTGCGGGACTCGCTGAGAAGCTCGCCGATACCCTGAAACGGGAACTCTGATGGTAGGTCATCGGGGGCGTGATATCCGTCAACCCTGGCTGATGTTGTTGCTTGTCATTGCCCTGGGGGGACTGTTGCGGGGGCTGAATCTAGGGGAAAAAGCCCTCTGGCTCGATGAACTCCTGACGGCTATTTTTAGTTTAGGGCGGGGAATCGCGGACATTCCCCAAGCTGAATTTCTGTCTGTCTCGGCCGTGCGATCGCAGCTAAGTCTAAACCCCGAGGCCAGTTGTCAGCAGATTGCCATAACGCTCAGCCGTGAATCGACCCATCCGCCTCTATTTTTCTGCTGGCTTCAGCATTGGTTGCGTCTGATTGCCCCTCTGAACCTATCTTTAGCCGAACAGTTGCGATCGCTGCCGGCCCTGTTGGGGATTCTCGCCATTCCCAGCCTCTACTGGCTTAATCGTCTCGCCTTTTCCCGAAAAGCAGGACTGTTAGCGGCGGCCTTAATCGCCCTATCTCCCTTCGCCGTCTATCTGTCCCAAGAAGCCCGTCACTATACCCTACCACTACTGCTAATTAGCCTCAGTTTAGGGGCATTGGTCCGCTGGGGACAGGGCCAATGGGGCGATCGCCCCCTACCCCGAGGAACTCGCCCCCTCTGGGTTCTCTGCCATAGCATCGGACTCTATAGCCACTACTTCATGGCGATCGCCTACATCGCCCAAATCGCCACCTATCTCAGTCTCAGTCTTGCCCTCAAGCTTAATCTCAATCTCAATCTTGGCTCCAAACGTCCCTTAGTCGCCAACACTCCGTCCTCTCGGGCCATTCCCCTCAGTCATCTTCTCAGCCTTATCCTACCCGGGCTAGTCTTTTTGCCCTGGCTATCTCATCTGGGCCAACATCTACAACGCTCGGAAACCGACTGGTTTCAACCCTTTGAACCCAGTTGGACCGATCACTTCGCCCCCCTGTTGCAAACCCTAGCCAGTTGGGTGG
Organism: Phormidium sp. SL48-SHIP; assembly: GCA_004299065.1. GTDB lineage: Bacteria > Cyanobacteriota > Cyanobacteriia > Cyanobacteriales > Geitlerinemataceae > Sodalinema. The sequence goes on from SIHH01000021.1 coordinate 1,603, forward strand.
TGATGTGGGTGACGTTACCCGTCGAACATCAACCGTTGGCGATCGCCATCCCCGCTGCTGTGGCGATGGTGGCCCTGAGCCTGGGGTTAGGAATCACCGCCTGGCGAGGCGGCCAACATCTCTGGCGTTCACCGGCCTCTCGACTGCCGCTACTGATCCTCATTCTAGTGACGCTGTGGAGTTTGTTGGGCTTTGTCTTCATCGTCTATGGCTTAGGCAAAGATATCACCATCGCCCCACGCTATCACTTCGTCTACTATCCCAGTCTTTGCGCCCTAGTCGCCGCAGCACTTAGCACCTATAAATCTCCCAAAATTCCCGCCCTTGCCCTGATGATGGGAGGAATGAGCAGCCTAGTGGTGATTTCCGGCCTCGCCTTCGAGAAACCCTATCAGCCGCGTCAGGTGGCCCAACAGTTGCAGCGATCGCCCGCCTCAACCTTAGAAGTCGTGATCGGCTATGAAAACAGCCAAGAAATCGCCCTGGGGCTAAGTTTTGCCCTCGAACTTCCCCCCGAGACAGCCGTGGCATTTCTCCCCCGTGACGGCGGATACGAGCAAACCTGGCAACAACTGGCTCAACTTCCCGGATTGTCTGCATCACAGCCATCAACACCCCTTGATGTCGATCTGTGGATCATTGCCCCAGGCTTACGAGAAGCCGAGTATCCTCAACAGGTCGAGCGAGAGGCCCTCACCTGCGATCGCCGCCCCGACGACTACTACCGTCTCGGGATTCCCTACCAACGCTATCACTGTCAGCCTTCACGAGTCTGATTAGAATGGAGAGAAGAGCCTAGGGCCTGCACCCCATTTGACTATGTTTGTTCAAAAATCTTCCTATGAAAACGCGATCGCTCGCTACTGCGATACGCCAGATACCCTGGAGTTGTTGCGACAACATCGCCCATACCTAGAAGCGATTCCCAGTTTGCGGCGACCCGATGATAGCCTAATTTTGCTGCCATTTCCCCTCGTCCGCCTACGGGAATCCCTCAGTCAACGGGGCTTAAGTGGCTTAGACATTCGCGCCGGAGAGACCGTTTGTTTACCCTGCGAGTTGGGAATTATCATGTGTGAACCCGACTGGCAAGTCAAAGTGGGAGTTGAGATCTTTATCCTCATCCATCGCCCCCAGGAAGACTTCTCCGACTTACTGCTACGCTGGCGACAAACCCAAGTGTTACTCGATCGCGGCTACGAATGGGTGATGCCCTATCGCTACCGTCATATCTACAGTGAAGCCGCTCAACGCATCTTTCCCCTCTTTGTGCTGTTCGAGGAAACGCCCCAACATATTAAACGAGGCTTAGAGGGGGCCAGTCTTCCCTATGTGGTTGAACCCAGCCCCGTTCAGGAGTCGGAGTTCGAGGAAGAACTGTTTTCAACGGAAAGTCCAACCCTTTAAATTCCATTCTTTCACATTCACCCATTTGCAAGATGAAAGACCAACAACATCCTCAAGCCAAACTCGATCGCGCCGCCATTAACAGCTTACTGGCGGCCGACCCCGACGATCTCAACTTGGCAGAACTGGCTCGATTACGGGTTCGCTACAACGGATTTCCCGGCGCACGAGATATTCAAAATGACCTCGATACGTTGCTCAAACGCTGGAATCTCAGTGAAGAAGACCTCTTTGCCAAAACCCGGCAACTGCACGGTAGCGCCCGCATTTTCAACGTGGGAACTCGTAAAGCTGACGAAGCCGACTGGAGTTAAATTGAGCCTTAGCCACGTCGGGCAAATTCGAGGCTATTTTCCCGAATGGTGACATCATAGCCATCCAGAAAGTCCTGTCCCAACAGACCCAGTTGTAAGCCCTCGGCGATGGTAACGGGGGTATTGCGCAGCACGATTCCATTGAGTTCTATCGAGGCCACATAGCCGATATCCATCTGAACCCCCCGTTGACTGGCGGTGTCAATGATGGCCGTGCCGGCTCGGCTAATGTTCAACTCCTGGGCCATCCGTGCCGTAATCACCGTACCACTGGCCCCCGTGTCGAGGAGCATTTCATAGGAACGACGGCCGTTAAAATTGACCTCCACCACCGGAATGCCCCCAACACGGCGCAGAATGGGAACTTCAATGAATGTGGCGGCCGGATCGCCGCGACCAGGATCCGCCCCAGGGGAGACGGAACTGTCTGCTGTTCCTGAATCGGGGGGACTCGGACAGAGATTATCTAAATTGATAAGCTGACCATGGCCATCGACGAAAAAGCAGCCTTCAAATTCTTGGGAGTGGGTGGGTTCAGGGAGTCCGAGGAAGGCGATCGCGGCGATCGAGAGCCAAACTGTTCGTTTCATTATGTCAATCGTTAGGGTGTTAAGGTTAATCGTAAACATATGGCAGCCGTCCCCTCCACACTCTAGCAAAGGCCCCATCGTCACAAGGCCACATACAATTAATGCCACATAGCCTGAAGCATTTAACAAGGCGGCCTTGTGCCAGATTCTCAACTGTCTCGCCTGTTGCTGGCCTTGGGCTTAGATTTGCGGCGATACTTTGAGTTTAAACGGGACAGCGCTGAAACTGTATCAGAAGGTTGAGGCAGAGCGAACCGGGGCGATCATAGACTAAATGGCAGTTGTTCCCTTGTCGTTCTCCTAAATCCCGTACCTTATGAACCCCACAGATTTAGCCTTTTCCTCTGCCCTCGACCAAGCTGCGTTAATTCGCTCTGGGGAGATCTCCCCCCTGGAACTGACCCAAGTCTATCTCGATCGCATTGCCCGCCACAACGATCGCCTCGGCGCCTACATTACCGTTGCCGAAGAACGAGCCATCAGTACCGCCAAGCGACAAAACGAGCAATGGAGTCAGGGCGATCGCGCGGCCCTCCCCCCTTTTTTCGGGGTTCCCATGCCCATCAAAGACCTGGCCCCCGTCGCCGGCCTACCCTGTATGCGAGGCCTAGCCGCCCTACGCGATCGCATTGCCGAGTACACCCCCGCCCATGTCCAAGCCATTGAAGCCGCCGGGTTTAACCTCCTCGGCAAAACCTCGACTTCAGAACTCGGCTCCATGCCCTTCACCGAACCCATGGGCCTGCCCTCAGCCCGCAATCCCTGGCATCTCGACTATACCCCCGGTGGCTCGAGTGGTGGCGCGGCGGCCGCTGTGGCCGCTGGCTTAGCGCCCTTGGCTCACGGCTCGGATGGCGGTGGCTCGGTGCGCGGACCCGCCGGCTGTTGTGGCTTGGTGGGGTTCAAACCCTCCCGAGGGCGCATCTCTCAAGCCCCCGAAGGAGAACATCTCATGGGACTGGCCACACCCGGTCCCCTCACTCGCACCGTCCGGGACGCAGCGGCGCTGCTGGATGTCATGGCCGGCTATGTCCTCGGAGATCCCTATTGGCTCCCGAATCCTGAAACCTCCTTCCTCGAACAAACTCAGCAAGCACCTCCACATCTCAAAATTGCTGTGGCCTCGGAGATTCCCCATTGGCCCATTCACCGAGACTGTCAAGCCGCCGTCGAGAGAACCGCTGAGCAATTGGGCCAGTTGGGCCATGAATTGGGGGTCGGCTGTCCCGATTTTTCTGATTTAGCCGCCCCCTTTCAACAGATTTTTGCCAGTGCGATTGCCGCGACGGGGGTTCCTCCTGAAGCCCTCAGCCCCATTAATCGCTGGCTCATGGAACAGGCCGGAACCGCCGCTGAACTCTGGCAGTCGATGGCCCAACTGCGCTTTCTATCGCGCCAAATTGTTGGTTTCTTCGCCGATTGGGATATCTTGCTGTTGCCCACTTATGCCCATCCCATTATCAAAATTGGTGAATGGGCCGATCGCAGCCCTGAAGAGACGTTTGAGGCCGTCAGCCGCTGGGTGATGCCCTGTCCTCCCTTCAACGCCACGGGCCAACCTGCTATTTCCTTGCCGGCCGGCTTCGATGAGCGGGGACTGCCGATGAGTGTACAATTAGTTGGAAAACCCGGTGCGGATGCTCAAGTCTTGCAACTGGCGGCTCAACTCGAAGGACTTGAGGGATGGACTCAACATCGTCCGCCTGAAACGGTAAGCTAAAGACGCAGTACAATCGGCGGGCGCTAAATACCCCCGCTTACTGGCGATGAATGCAAAAAAAGTGGGTTTCTGGGCAGTGATCTTGATTGCCATCTTTTTTATCCTGGATGGCGATCGCTGGGAGTTTCTCCCACAACCGGTGCGCAGTGCAAGTTTTGAAACGCGAACCTTTTTGATTGGCTTGTGGCCAGACTGGTTGAAACCTAAGGATCGTAATGAAGATATGGAAGAAGAAATTGAACGGTTACAAGGACAGGTTTTAGCACCGGTTCCAGAACCGTCCCGCCTGCCGTTAAGTGACTTCTCAAGTCTTACCTAAGTCACATAAGATAGGACAATCTGAGGCAGTAAAAGCCCCTCTAGCTAAAGGTTTTGCTGTCTTTTTTTGCCTGTTTTTAATTGTGCTTTATTGGGTTGATTGGGTCTAAAATTAGTCTAAAAATT
>SIHH01000021.1:6177-15151 GCA_004299065.1 Phormidium sp. SL48-SHIP
ATGAACAATTTTCCAGTGTTCATGATGATGGATTGTTCCCACTCTTTCTCCCCACTATGACTCGTGTTTCCCTACTGTTAATTTCTAGTCTGATGGCCCTGTGGGTCGTGGCGATCGCCATGTTGGCCGTCCAGAACGCCAGCGCCGTCTCCGTGCAGTTTCTCATATTCGCCTCGGTTCCCATTCCCCTGGGAACCCTGATGGCCTTTTCCGGCGCCTTAGGACTCCTGACTGGGGCGATCGCCATTGCCATAACCGCCAAATAACCCCTATAGCAATCGAAGATTGGCCTAGAACAACTCTGAGTTGGGAGAGAATCCCCGATCTCTTGCCTTCTTCCTCCCTGTTCCGGTGTTCCGGTGTTCCCAGTTCCGGTGTTCCCTTCTTTTGTCTCCCCTATTTTTTGTACCATTCAGACCAACTTTTGCTATATTCTGCAAACGCACCTTCTATCCTTAAACATATCCTTAAACACCATGACGGATCTTGCCATCGGCATCATTGGCGGTAGTGGACTCTACCAAATGGATGACCTGGAAAACCGCCAAGAGCATCAGCTTGATACCCCCTTCGGAGCGCCCTCCGATACCCTCGTAACGGGAACCTTACAGGGAGTCCCCGTCGCCTTCTTAGCACGACATGGACGCGATCACCATCTGTCCCCTTCCGAACTCCCCTTCCGAGCCAATATTCATGCCTTCAAACAGCTTGGCGTACAATACCTCATTTCCGCCTCAGCCGTGGGATCTCTGGCCGAAGCCATCAAACCCCTAGACATGGTGGTTCCCGATCAATTTATCGATCGCACTCAACATCGTACCGCGACGTTTTTTGGTGAGGGACTCGTCGCTCATATTGGTTTCGCCGATCCCGTCTGTCCTCAACTGGCCAGTGTCATCGCCGACAGCGCCAGTTCTCTGTCCCTCGATGGCGTGACCATTCACCGAGGGGGAACCTATGTCTGTATGGAGGGGCCAGCCTTCTCAACCCGCGCTGAATCCCACCTGTATCGCAGTTGGGGAGCCAGTGTCATCGGGATGACGAACCTCACCGAAGCCAAACTGGCCCGAGAAGCGGAAATCGCCTACGCCACCCTAGCCCTCGTCACCGACTACGATTGCTGGCACTCGGATCATGACAGTGTGACCGTCGAGATGGTGGTCAATAACCTCCGTTTGAATGCTCAAAATGCTCAACAGGTGATTCGCGATGTTGTCGCTCGTCTCCATGCGAATCCCTTTGTGAGTGAAGCTCATTCAGCTTTAAAGTTTGCCGTCTTAACTCCCTGGGAGAGAGTTCCCGAAACCACGAAAAGCAAGTTAGAGTTACTGCTAAAGAACTATATTTGATCTCTCGTTTGCGGGGCGTCTAAACCGCTCAATAAGTCTGTCCCCAGATAGAGGCAGATCCCTCCTCTAACTCGATATACTGAAGGGCAGATCGCGCTTGGTCAATTCAATCCCAACCTGAAGGCCTCATCCTCCCCACCGGGTAGGGTGAGGTTTTTCCCATCTCGCTAACCCAGACGGGGTCGTTTAGAATTAACGATTAGCAGTTGTGCATTGTGCGTGGTGAGAATAGTGCGTGGCGATAATTGTGCGTGGCGATAATTGTGCGTGGTGAGAATAGTGCGTGGCGATAACTATCCATTAACCCATTGGTTATTCAAATTATTCAAGAGGATTAGGCTGTGGTCGTAGATTTCTCCCCTCCAGAAACCTTACTTGCACAACTAATTGAACTTCGTAAAGCCATCATCCGGGATGGAACCCGCTCTTTTGAGCAATGGCGACCCTTTATTTGGCGCAGTAGCTTTCGCAGTGCGGCTTGGAACTTGGCGTATTATTTAGCCTTGCAACAACGGGATGCTCAGAAACTCGAACGGGCCTTAATGCCTTGGGGGTTATCCTCTCTTGACAGTGGTATTAGTAGTGTTTTGCCACACCTCGATGGAACGATCGCCTCCCTCGGCGCCGTCTGTCGGATTAACCCGACGCTCTTACCTCAGCATCCCTCTCCTCGGGCCTTCTTTCGGGGTGAGCGGCTGTTAAAACGTCATACCAATGAATTATTGGGCGATCGCCCTTGTCACCCTCATGATCACCATCATTGGATTGTTCCTTGTCCTAACTTGCCCCTCGATGCCTGCTTTTGCCAGCAGTTGCAGCAGCAGGAGGTGACGGCCTTACGCATTGACTTACGGGAAAACCCCGAACAGGGGGCCACTGCGATCGCCCAATTCCAGGCCAGCCAACAGCCAACTCAAGAGAGTGGCCATCACCGCTGCAAACTCTGGCTCACTCTTGACGAAAAGGATATCGGCGATCGCCCTCAACCTCAAAACCAGCCCGTCCGTTGCCATCGTCTAACCCTAAAAGAAATTCTCCAGACCGCCGATCTCATCGAAATCACCAACTTAGGCAATCCCGAAGCCTTAACCCAACTCCATCACGCCATCCAAGAACAAACCCCGAGCGATCGCCCCTATCCTGGCATCATCGTTAGCCTGCACCCAGAGATCCAGCTAGAGCAACTTCCCGACATCATCGTGCGTGGCGCCGGCCGCTATCCCTTCGGCATTGGCATTCCCCCCGCCTTAACCCCCCAAGTCCAGCTATCTCACACCGGCCAACGGTATCAGGCAATTCTTGACCTTTGCCAAGCCGCTTGTATACCGGTGATTCTCAAGAATCAAACCGAGGCCAGTCCCAGGGACTCCTTAAACGGGGGAACCTCCCCATTAGTCGCCATCGTGCGATCGCTCCCCTAAAGGGCCGTTCCTAAGCCTCCTCCTCCTCAGCCACCTCATAAACCTGTCCCTGGGCCACCACCACATCCCCTGGCACAAGTTTACGACCGCGACGAGTTTCCACCGCACCATTGACTAGCACTTCACCATACTGAATTAAGACCTTCGCCTCTCCCCCAGTATTGACCGCGCCAACCCACTTAAGAAATTGAGCGAGTTTAATCGTTATGGGATCGTCACTCATACAGCTTAGCGGCTCCCATTAGACCCGTGATGGATACGAGCTACCTGTTCCGCCGATAGCCAAGGCATATTGGGGTCGCGATCGCTCCGGGCCACTGACTCTGTAGACTGTTCTTGAGAGGGCGATCGTCGATACCCCGGCACCAACTCCTCCACATCCTCAGGTAACGAGAGGAAACATTGTACCGGAGAGGCTTCGAGCATAGCATTCTCATCCGGTGGCACAAAATCATGACGGATGCTGTCGTACTCCAGCACCTCCCCCGTCTCAATATGATAAATCCAGGCGTGTAAATGGAGCTTATTGCGATACAGCTTCGAGTGAATCACCGGATAAGTCCGTAAATTCTCAATTTGAGTCAGGACATTCTCCGCCACCGCCACCTCTAACAGCGTTTCCCCATCCAAATGCGAATAATTTTCCTTCAACAATTGGCGAGTGGCTTCAGCATGACGTAACCACTCATACACCAGAGGCATCTCCTCCTCTAAGCTGCTGCGTTTGAGTAATCCCTTCATCCCGCCACAGTGAGAATGTCCACAGACGATGATATGCTCAACCCCGAGGGCCTGCACCGCATACTCTACCGCCGCGCCTTCACCGCCATTGGCCGCCCCAAACGGGGGAATGATATTCCCCGCATTGCGGATGACAAACAATTCCCCAACTTCGGCATTGGTAATCAAATTCGGGTCAATCCGCGAATCCGAACAGGTAATAAACAGAACCCTGGGTTTTTGTCCGTGGGACAACTGTTCAAAGAGTTCTTGGTGGGTACTAAAATAATTCGACTTAAATTGTCGCAGACCCTTAAGCAGTTTTTTCATGATGTCTTAGTCTATCGTCCGTGAATGCCTGTAACGCCCCCAAGCTGGCGAGCCGGGAGTCTTGGGGAGTTTAACTCCATCTAGCCGCTGCTGGCCCTGGGCGATCGCCCCGCGAGTCGGCTTCAACCATCGAGTCCAACCCGTCGAGTCTGACACGCCTTATCTAACAAGCCCGAATGAAGCTCACCCCATCTAACTGAGGTCAAAATTTTGTTTCCGACAGTCGCAGAAACTCCGTATTGACACCGGATTCGCGAGTTAGGGCAATTTTACCAGTTCGAGCAATCTCACGAATGCCAAACTTCTGTAAGACCTGAGCAAATGCTACCATCTTGCCGGGATCGCCCACCACCTCAAGAATCAACGAGTCGTCAGCCACATCCACCACCCGAGAGCGAAAGATCTGGGCCAACTCAACAATTTCCGAGCGGGTGCTACTCGTCGCATTGACTTTCACCAACATCAACTCCCGTTCCACACAGGGAATCTCTGTAATATCCTGAACCTTGAGGACATTGATCAACTTATAAAGTTGTTTGACAATTTGCTCAATGACCTGGTCATTCCCATTGACCACCATCGTCACACGGGAGACATTACCCTGTTCCCCGGTCCCCACTGCCAAACTTTCGATATTAAAGCCACGACGGGCGAACAGTGCCGCAATACGAGTCAGCACGCCCGCCTCATCTTCCACCAAAACCGAGAGCGTGTGTTTCATTGTGTGTTTTTTCTTAAAAATGTCCTATGCAACCAATCGTTACTTGTATCATGAAAACGGCTCGAAATTGTAAAAACGAAGAGAAAACGATCTATGAGTTGGTTAAGCCGAATTTTTGGTAAAGAAGAAGAGGAAAAAGCCTACGAGTTTCCGCCGATGCCCATCAAAGAAGCCGTTGAAAAGGCTGGAGGCAGTATTGCCGCCGCTGCCGCTGGCGCAACGTCAGCCGAAGAGGCCGAATCCGGGGAACCCATCCCACCCGAACGAGTTGGCCTAGATGGCAAATATGACCAAAGTGGATTAGCCAAACGAGTGGTTCGGGCCTTTGACGAAAACTCGGACACCGATGACATCGAAACCATCTGGGTTGCCCAACTCGGGACCCAAGTGGTTCTCAAAGGAACCGTGCCGACTCAAGAGGATCTCGATCGCCTCGTTAGCATTGCCGAGGGCGTTGAAGGGGCCAGCGAGGTCGACAGCAGCGAGGTCGAGGTGAGCGCCTAGACTCTCATCCCCCCAGAGAGACTCGCACTGAGTCTCTCTGGATCTCTTTAGGGCGTTACGTTGACGGCCGCTGAACCCCACGAACCCGGCCTGGGCATCTTCAGCCCTCTTTCACCGCCTTAGCGGCATCACCTCGTTCGAGAACCAAGCGTAACATCGGCGGCGCCACAAAGGTCGTGGCAATAACCATCACGATGATGGCAGCTTCGAGAGATTCCGAGAGAACCCCACTGGCTGCACCTACACCGGCAAAGACGAGACCCACTTCACCCCGAGGAATCATCCCCACACCAATCGCCAGACGATTAGTATCGGGTTGGCCAAAGATGGTGAAGCCGGTGACCACCTTACCGATAATGGCGACCACAATGAGGAAAGTGGCAATAATCAAGCCCTCGCGATTACTGGGAACCGCTGGGTTTAACACCGCCAAATCCGTACGGGCACCGACCACAACAAAGAAGACAGGAACCAGCATATCGGCCACAGGAATGACCTGTTCTTCTAACTCATGCCGTTTTTCCGTTTCACCGAGAATCAAGCCAGCCGCAAAGGCCCCGAGAATCGCCTCAAGTTGAATCGCTGCCGCAACATAGGACAACAAGAACATGATAATCAGCGACACAATCAGGAGGGGACCACGAGTTTTCAGTTTGTCCACCAGGGAAACATAATAAGGTGCCAGGAGGCGACCCACCAAAATCGTGCCAATGAGAAAGGCTCCAGCACTGACGGTTAGGAACAGAATATTGTTGACCTGGACTTCCCCAGTTTTGACCAAACTGGCGACTACGGCCAGGACGACGATGCCCAAAATATCATCGAGAACCGCTGCCCCGATGATAATCTGTCCTTCTTTGGAACTGAGTTTATTAATTTCTGCCAAGACTTTAGCCGTAATCCCAATGCTCGTTGCTGTCAGAGCAGCACCGGCAAAAATCGCAGGAATGGCGGGGGTCTCAAACAAGTAAATCAGGCCAGCGGTTCCCATAGCAAAGGGGGCCACCACCCCGACAACTGCCACAATGGCAGCTTGGGGACCATATTTAATCAGTTCCCCGAGTTCGGACTCTAAACCAATTTCAAACAGGAGAATAATCACCCCCAACTCCGAGAGGATGTTAATCACTTCACTCTCGGCGGAAAAGGAAGCCGCTAAGGTTTCGGGTGTCAGTTCCCCCGTGGCTTCAATGAAGCGAAAAATCAGGGAGTCGCCAGCTTGCGCCCCACTCTCGGGGAAAATAATCAGGTTTAAGACAGAAATGCCGACGACCACTCCACCCACCAAATCTCCTAATACGGGAGGAAGATTGATGCGCGCACAAATTTCGCCCCCAAGCTTACTGGCAAGGTAAATTACAATTAAGCTCAGGAGAACACCGCCTAAGACGGTTGCTCCATCGGCTTCTGCTTCCGTTGCTGTGGCTAAAAGGGGTGAAAATCTACCGGGATCGATAACAAAATTAAATGAGGGTGATAAGGTCATTGTCAATGATTAACAAAAGGTCTTTCGTAGGATCTACCCTGTCTAATGTACAAGAATTATGGCGACCTGTGACGATCGCAGTCCCAGTCTGACCCCTCGCCCCAATTTCGGGTGCCATTGTTAAAATTTATGGAGATTCCCGGCCAATCTTAAGCTCATCGCCTTTAGCTAATCCATCGCGATGAGCTAGACCTAAGCCAAAATGTCTTCGATATCCTTGTTCTCTCCTCAACTCTTTTCTCAACTACGATGCCAAAGAGACTGCAACACCGCGTTCGACCTCTGCAACTGATACTGCTGTTGAGCCTTGGCCTCGTTGCCTTGGTTGCTGGACTCTTCTGGTCCGGTCGTCGCGGGGGCGAGGAGTTTCCCCCTCAGGCCGACGATTCAGACGCCGTGGCGGCTCTATCTCTCGGGCCGTCCCGACAGCAAGATGAACTTGAACGCTTGGCCGAGGGGCCAGCCTCAGCTGATCGCGATCGCGCCGCCTATCTGTTAGCGGTTCAGGCCATCGCCGATGGCCAGCCCGATGAGGCGATGGCCCGACTTGACCCAGTACGCCCGCGATCGTCCCATATCGGGGGCTATATCCTGCTGGCCCAGGCCCAAGCTCAGAACTTGGCCGGAAATGATGCTGAGGCTCAAGACCTCTATCAGCAAATTCTCCAAGATTTTCCCGAAGACCCCCTGGCGGCCGAGGCCTTGTACGCCCTCGGAGAACAAGATCCACAATTGTGGGACCAAGCCCTAGCGGAGTTTCCCCGTCATCCCCGCAGCGCTGAAATTGCCCTGCAACGGCTCGAAACGCAACCGAATGACCCAGATCTCCTCAGGGTCCTCTCAACCCACCTTTATTTGGAGAATTTTACGGAACTGCTCGATCGCCGGGTAAGCCAACATCGTGAGCGTTTGACCCCAGAAGATTGGGAAACCATCGCCTTTGGCTATTGGGAAAAAACCCTCTATGGCAAAGCCGGGAATGCTTACGCCCGCGCGGCCAATACACCACGCAATCTCTACCGTACCGCCCGAGGACTGCAATTAGGAGGGGAACGCAACCGCGCTCGTCAACGCTATCGGATTCTGATTCAGGCCTTCCCGGAGGCGGAGGAGACAGCTACAGGCCTGTTACGCTTAGCGGAGATGGTGGACTCGCCTCGTGAAGCGATCCCCCTATTGGATCAGGTGATTGCCAACTTTCCCAATCAAGCGGCTGAGGCCCTGTTGCTGCGATCGCAGATGTTAGGCGAATTGGGCAGCTCTCAATCAGCTCAACAAGCCCGTCAGTCGGTGTTAACGCAATATAGCAACTCAGACACCGCCGCTGAGATTCGCTGGCAAAATGCCCAAAATGCTGCCCAACAGGGGAATCTACGGCAAGCCTGGGATTGGGCTAAACAACTGTTGACGGAGAATCCTGATAGTGAGGACGCTCCCCAGGCGGCATTTTGGATTGGTAAATGGGCTCAGGGACTTAACCGTCGTGATGATGCTGAAGCGGCCTTTACAGCCCTGTTACAGCGCTATCCAGAGTCTTATTATGCCTGGCGGGCGGCATCGTTCCTGGGCTGGAATGTGGGGACTTTTACGACGGTGCGATCGCTCACCCCAACCGTCCGCGATCTGGCCGAGCGTCCCCGGCTTCCGGCTGGCTCCGATCTGACGCGGGAACTCTACGCTCTGGGGATGGATGAGGCGGCCTGGCGACGCTGGCAAATGGAATTTCCTGACCCCATGAACCCCACCGTGGCGGAACAATATACGGAAGGATTAATGCTACAGGTCATTGGGGATTACCTCGATAGTCTGTTTATGTTGTCGAGTCTGGGTTGGCGCGATGATCCCGAAGAACTGGCCGAGTATGAAGCCTTCAAAGCAGAACCGGCTTATTGGTATAGTCTTTATCCCTTTCCCTACCGAGAGCCAATTCTACGCTGGTCTGAGGCCCGCCAACTGGATCCCTTGTTAACGGTGGCCTTGATTCGCCAAGAATCTCGCTTTATGCCTAAAATTCGCTCCGTTGCCAATGCTGTGGGACTGATGCAAGTCCTCCCAGAAACGGCTGATTGGATTGCGGCACAACGGGATGAAGCACCGCCGACGAGTCTAACGGACCCTGATGATAATATCCGTCTGGGAACCCTCTATCTCGACTATACTCACAATGAATACAACAACAATACCCTGTTTGCACTGGCGAGCTACAATGCCGGACCGGGAAATGTTGACCGTTGGATTTCTCGCTTTAGTTTTAATGATCCCGATGTTTTTGTTTCGCAAATTCCCTTTCCTGAAACTCAGGGTTATATTAGTTCGGTAATGGGAAATTACTGGAATTATTTACGTCTTTACAATCCAGAAATTCAAGAAAAACTCGAACAAATTCGAGATGAGTAGAGTCAGCAAAATTGGCATCCCTATCTGTTGCCTGTTGCCTTCTTTT
>SIHH01000021.1:15251-26723 GCA_004299065.1 Phormidium sp. SL48-SHIP
CCCAGTTTTTTGTCCAATTCAGACCAACTTTTGCTATTGTGAAGCGTTGGCGATCGCCCACAAATCCACTAACCCCAGGAGTAGCGTCAACCCCAAAAGAATCAGATACATCCAAGGTTGAGCCAGAGGGCGCACATCGCGGGTATCAATCCCAGTTTTGGCTTCCACCTGTTTGACTAAACGGGAGAATCCAGCCACACGCATCGGCAACAAATAGCCCTCTCCGGCATCACTGAGAAAATAATAGACCAATCCTCCTTGTCCCGTGGTTCTAGGTTTCAAGGCCTTAACCGATTCCCAAGGGAGGAACCAACCCTTACGAAAAATCTTGGCAAACCAGCCCGGATAACTCACCCCAATTCCAGACTCATCGAGAATCACCCGTTCACTCAAAGCCCCATAGAGCAGAAGCCAACCCAACGCTAACCCCACGCCAAGAACTAGGGGCGGAACGGGGGCGTTGGTGGCTTGGGCAAGAATAGGAAGCGGAACCGTTAACGCCAGATATAACCCCAACAGGGTGATGCGAATCAGGGGGGAAATGCGAAATAGTAAAGGGTCAGAATGCGAGGTCATGGTGAGGGGGGCAAATACTTTTGTACAACCGTCCAGCCACTCCAAGATACCGCTAGAAAGCCTAGGGCCAGCAACAGGTTGCTGGTAATATGGAGTCGCCGCATCTGGGGCTGTTTGGGATGAATTCGCCAACCGGTCACCGCTGAGGTGAACACCAAGGTCACCACCGTCAATCCGGCGGGGAGATGCCAAGAATGGCCCAGACTCCCGTAATGGCCTAACGTCCCAATCAGGCCAATGGCCAGCAAAAACAGCACCAACAGCACCAGGCTAATACCTAGTCCTCGATGGGCCAGGGGAATCCAGGCGGGACGAGGGTGTTGGCGACGGCGAGCGTTCCAGAGCGTGAGGCCACTGATGGCGAGTAACCCATAGGCCCCTAATGACAGTCCCATAGACCAAGCCGCGAAGCGCCATAACCAGAGAAAGGACGGAAGATCCACAATACAAACCCCGAAGCTGCGTTGACTTCGATTTTACCGCGACAACAGGGACGATCGGAGGCACAACGTTGATAGACAACGTTAGTGAGTGCGGCGATCGCCCCTGAGGGGAGTCTTCGGTGTTATGGCAATCGGCCCAGAACTAACGTCTAGTCAACCGAAGCTAGGGCCGGGGATTTGCAATCATCCGTTCCCGGTCTAGGACTTGATCGGGGTAAGGGTTCATGATTCTTTACATCTTCTGGATCCCCTTTTGCGGTAGAATCGCTTTCACCGTTAACCTCCGGTTCTGCCTCCGCCTCTGTCTCCGGTTCAGTCGTGACTTTCAAGCGTTTGCAAGAAATGGTGTCCGAGAGAATCGCACTGGCCATCATTCCGGTGTGGATTTCGAGTTGAGCTTGGGGCATCGCCTCAAAGACAAGTCGCTGTCCAGGAAACACAACCCGCTCAAAGTACCAGTTTTGAATATTGGTGATGCGGGCGATTTGGATCTGGCTAGTTGCGTTGATATAACAGCAAAGGATCGGGTCGGAGCTGTCCTTCGGTAAGGGATCGAGTATTTGAGCCATAACGTTTGAGCGTCTTAGTCTAGTTAAAATCTAAAGCGATTGTTATATCCGAAGACTAACACCTAGCGATCCCAGGTGGCTGTAAAAGCGAATACCAACTCCCTAAAAAGACATCACCTCATCATCGGCGGCCGAGGCTCTTAAACCCTAGATTAGCTGGCTTTTAGTGATATTCGGGGCAATTATCGGTGCGATCGCGCCGCAAATAAGCCCTAGCCTCCTCCTCCGTCGAGATCCCCCCGTTGGCGCACCTAGACTCCCGCCGTGGGGCGTCTGAAATTGGCATCAAAATTTTATTTTTTTTTTCGATTTATCCCTGATCGCTCTCAGCCGTCCTCTGAGATGACCCATCTGAGCAAGGTTAGGAAACAAATGTTATGGTGAAAATTAAAGATATATGAAGCGTTTTTATGACGACCAACCTCGATCGCGTCCTCTATGTCCGCCTTCCCTGTAACCCCATCTTCCCCATTGGGGTGGTGTATCTCGCCGATCATCTACACAAACTCTTCCCCGAGATTAAACAGCGAATCTTCGATCTCGGGGCCATTCCCCCCTTAGACTTCAACGGCGCCCTAGAACGCTGTATCGACGAGTTCCAACCCCAGTTACTCGTCTTCTCCTGGCGAGACATCCAAATCTACGCTCCCGTGGGCGGACGCGGTGGCAATCCGCTACAAAATGCCTTTGAGTTTTACTATGCCGACAATCCCCTCGTCAAGTTACGAGGCGCCTTAGGGGGATTGCGCCTGGCCGGATCGTACTACGGCGAACTCTGGCGTAACCTGGGACTGATTCGTCAAGGCTTAAAACGAGCCCGCCGCTACCATCCCCAGGCCCGGGTGGTTGTCGGAGGAGGGGCCGTCAGTGTCTTTTACGAGCAACTCGGCCGCAGTTTACCCAAAGGAAGTATTATTTCCGTCGGCGAAGGAGAGGCCCTATTAGAAAAACTACTGCGGGGACAAGAGTTCCAAGACGAACGCTGTTACATCGCCGGCGAAACCCAACCCCGAGAGCGTCTGATCCACGAAAAACCCGCTCCTATTGAAAAAACGGCCTGTAACTACGATTACATTGCCAGCATTTGGAGCCAGTTTGACTATTACTTTCTCGATCAAGACTTTTACATCGGCGTTCAGACTAAACGCGGTTGTCCCCATAACTGCTGTTACTGCGTTTATACCGTCATTGAGGGCAAACAAGTCCGCATCAACCCCGCCGATGAAGTGGTCGCTGAGATGCGCCAACTCTATGATCGAGGGATTCGCAATTTCTGGTTCACCGACGCCCAATTTATCCCCGCCCGCCGCTATATCCAGGATGCCATGGAACTCCTGCAAAAAATCGTGGATTCAGGGATGGACGATATCCATTGGGCGGCTTATATTCGCGCCGATAACTTGACCCCAGAACTCTGTGATCTGATGGTCAAAACGGGGATGAATTACTTTGAAATTGGCATCACCAGCGGCTCTCAGGAGTTAGTCCGCAAGATGCGGATGGGGTATAACCTGCGGGTGGTGTTGGAAAACTGCCGCGATCTCAAAGCCGCTGGGTTTAATGATTTGGTCTCCGTCAACTATTCTTTTAATGTCATTGACGAGACCTATGAGACCATTCGCCAAACCATCGCCTATCACCGGGAGTTGGAGCGAATTTTTGGTCGTGAGAAAGTCGAACCCGCTATTTTCTTTATTGGCCTACAACCCCACACCCACTTGGAAGACTACGCCTTTGAGCAGGAGGTCTTGAAACCGGGATACAATCCCATGAGTTTAATGCCCTGGACGGCTCGGAAACTGCTCTGGAACCCGGAACCCCTTGGCTCCTTTTTTGGGGAGGTGTGTCTCGAAGCCTGGCAACGCAATCCCAATGATTTTGGCCGGGAGGTGATGGACATTTTAGAAGAACGGCTTGGCTGTGCGGAGTTGGAGGAAGCTCTCAGTGCGCCGATGGTGGACAAATTGCCGCAAGACGCCACGACGTTAGTTCAGGTTTGACGGTTCAGGTTTAAAGGTTTGGGTTGACTCGGTGACCCCCTGGAGTTTTTCGCGAAACTCTGGGGGGTTTGCTGATCCTGGGGAGGATCTTGGGCCGGGGAGTTTAACGAAACGTGACAGGTCGGGTGCGTCGGGCGATCGCTCGGTCACAATAGAAAAGACTCTGAAAATTCTCTATAACATCAAACGAATTATGGAAGCTGCTGAACGATTACTAGAACGCTATGCTGCTGGCGAGCGTAACTTCCGAGATTTGGATCTGTTTCGTGCCGATCTCAATGGGGCTGACTTGAGTGGGGCCAGTTTCTTTCGGGCCAACCTGTTTGGGGCGAATCTCTTTCGAGCCAATTTGATTGGGGCGACGTTTTATAATGCCACCTTAATCGGGGCTAACCTGTATTGCGCCACTCTCAGTGGGGCGGATCTCAGTGGGGCGAACCTGACCTGTGCTAATTGTGAAGGGGCCGATCTCAGTGGGGCCGATTTGACAGCGGCGGATCTCGGGGGCGTTGATTTTAGTCACGCCAATCTCAGCTACGCCAATTTAACGCGCAGTAATTTGATGCGGGCTAGTCTGGTGGATGCGAAACTAGACCATACGAATTTTACGGGTGCGGATTTGAAATGGGCGAATCTCAACGATGCTCAACTGAGTGAGACTCAGGTGCGATCGGCCCAGTTCGCTCATGTGATCGGCTTGACGCCGGAGTTACAGGCTCGCTTACGAACTCAAGGGGCGATTTTGTCGGCCTAGAAGCCGTTTAAGAGCTTTGTTGGGGTAGGGGGGCGAACAGGAGTAGTCCGGCGGCGATCGTGAGGATAGAGGCGGCATAGAAGACACTGGCCAGGCCCCAAATGTTCAAAACTACCCCCAGAACAACGGGGGAGGCAAATTGCCCCAGAAAGCTAATCCCTGTACCCACGGCTAGGATACTGGCTCGCAGTTCAAAGGGGGAGACGTTGGCCAGGGCGTTGTAGAGGTTGGGTAAGACGATACCAAAGCCTAAACCAAAAATAGCGGCGACGACCAGCACTCCCCTTAAGTCAGTTATCCAAGGAATGGGGGCTAGGGTGGCGGCCATGACGCCAAAGCCTAGGGCGGTTGAGCGGTTTAAGCCGATCGCCTTCGCCAGAGGTTTAGCCCCAAAGGCGGAAATTAACGCCGCGCCGATGGCCCGGGCGGCCAGAACCAGACCGTTAAGTTTAGGGGTTAAGCCGAGGGCTTGATCGAGGTAGATTGGGGCATAAATCACGACCGCATACATGGCGATGGAGGATAATCCCATGGTGACGAGAAGTCGGGCGGTGGGCAAACGGGAGAGTTCGCGAGTGAGTTGACCTCCTAAGCCTTTAGAGGTGCTGGATTTTGCGGCCAAGGATTGGGAGTCGAAGGCGTAGAGGCCGAGGAGGGCTAGGGGAAAGGCCAGACCGTTGAGATAAAAGGCATATTGCCAGTGGCTATTGCCGACTAGGCCCCCGAGGAGGGGGTAGATAATGCCGGTTAGGGTGAGAACGGCGGTGGCAAAGCCTAACATCCGGGTTCGGGCTTCTCCTTCGTAAAGTCGCCCTAAGACCCCTAGTGAGGAGGCGGCTAGGCCTCCACAGGCAATGCCCAAGAGTCCCCGTACGAGGAGTAGGGACCAAAAATTGGGCATCCAGGCCCCCATGACGCCGAAAATCCCATAGAAGGTTATGGCGGGAAAGAGGACGCGGGAGGGACCGATTTTGTCGGCGAGGAGGCCGAGGAGGGGGCTGAATAGGGCCAGGGTGAGACAGTGAAAGCTGGCTAGGGTTCCCCCCCAGGCTAAATCAATGTTTAGTTCTTGCATCAGATCCGGCAAGACGGGGGCGATCGCTCCGCCGGCCATGGTGGTCAGGGAACCGGCACATAAAACGACGGATAGCCTTAGTGTCTCGCGGCTAAATGGTTGACCCCAATCTGTCATACTGCCTCCACAGACTTAAAAGAAAGTGATATATCATTGCACATCGCGTCCGAGACTCCTATTTTGGAGGATCGGTCGGGCGATCCACAATTGCACTCTGGCAAAATCTCAACTGTCCTCATGGCGATGAGACGTAAGCGGAGCAAATCCTGCTATCATCGCTGTACCTTGAACGATCCTATAGTGGGACGATTGCTTAGAAAATCTATGGGTTATGTCATTTTGCCTGGCTCGGGAGCGGTTCGATTGAGATCGCGGCAGATTAAACCCCTCATTTTAGCGGGGAGTTGGCCGTTGCGATCGCGGCAACGTGCCAGTGGTCTTGCCTGTCAGCGGGAATAACAGGTATCTTATCTAGGAAATTAAACTGAGATGTTAGAAACGGCAGCCCATCGGCTATCAAGACCAACGGTGAGGGGAGAAAGCTAGTGCAAGTTATCCAAGAATATGTGCAGAAGTTACACGCACACGGGTTTTACCCCGATGAGTACATCTGTCACGGTAAACAGGGCAATTTGATTGATATTGAGGAGCCGGTTAGTCAAAGACGACTGAAGGTTTTAACGTTCTGTACCAATGATGTCCTCGGACTGGTTCAGCATCCTCAAGTCAAGCAGGCGGCGATCGATGCCATTGTTCAGTATGGAACTTCGAATAGTTCCTGTGAGGCCTTGAGTGGTCGGATTGATCTGCACCGCCAACTCGAACAGGAAATTTCTGAGTTTAAGGATCTCGCCCATACCCATTTGTTTGTGAATGCCTGGATGGCGTTACAGGCCCTGATGGATGCGTTCTGTCATTTGGCGATCCCGATTCCTGGATTTCAACATACGCGAGAAACGCTGATTCTCAGTGATGTCCTCAATCACGGTTGCATCATCTCGGCGGTCGCTAATGCCAATAATCGCTCGGGTAAGGTGTTCAGTCAAAGCCCGACGGTTCGGGTGAAGGCCTATCGCCACAATGATGTGAATGATCTCGCTCGCAAGCTGCGACGCTATGCCAAACCCGGCGATCGCATTATGCTGATTTCCGACGCGGTGTTCTCGATGGACGGGGATATCGCCCCATTACCGGAGTTCCTCGATGTGATGGAACAGTATCCCGGTAGTGTCATTGTGATGGATGAGGCTCACGCGAGTGGTTCCATTGGTGCCTCGGGACGGGGAATTTATGACCATTTCGGGATTTCACCCCGGGATGTGATTCGGCGGGGGATGGTTCCGATTATTATGACCACCTTCTCGAAGTTTGCGGCTTCGGCGGGGGCGGCGTTGAGTAGTCCGAGTCCGGAATTGAATGATTTGCTGACGGTGTCACCGACGTCGATTGGTACGATTTCTCTACCGCCTCCGATTACGGCGGCGGCCTTGGAGAGCATTCGTCAGGTTCGTCAACATCCGGATTTGGTGCAGACGCTTCAGGCGAATACTCGTTATCTGCGATCGCGCCTGGTTGAACATGAGTTCCAGGTGATTGGCGAAACAAACGTGATTCCGGTGATTCTCTCTCCTGAGATTAATCCTAAATACTTTGCCCGCCATCTGATGGATCGCTATGGGATTTGGATTTCACCGATTTGGTTTATCGCTAAACCTCGGATGCGGATTACAGCCAATGCTCTGCATACGAAGGAGGAGATGGATCGCCTCGTCGAAGCGATGGTGGAAACCCGAGCCGCTATGCTATCCTCGACGGCAACCGTTAGTGCCTAACTCAACAAAGATGGGTCAGATCACGATTCGTCCAGTCGCTAGTGAGGGCGATCGCCGCCAGTTTTTAGAGGTGCCCCAGTTGGTCTATCGCGATGATCCCAATTGGGTTCCTCCTCTGACGGCCTCGATCGCCGCCCAATTATCCCCCCAAGACAACCCCTTCCTCAGTTATGGGGAGTTTCAAGGGTTTTTGGCGTTGAATGACCAGGGACAGGCGATCGGGCGTATTGTGGCCGCGGTCAATCAGCGGTTGATTGACCGCGAGGGTAAGCGTATCGGCCTATTTGGCTATTTTGAATGTGTCCAGGATGTCGCCGCCGCCGAACAGTTGTTCGAGGCGGCGTTGTCTTGGCTGCGCGATCGCCAAATCGAGGTGGTGCGCGGCCCCGTTAACCTCTCGACTCACAATAACTGTCTGTTTCTCGTCGAGGGCTTCGGTCGCCCCCCGATGATGATGATGCCCTATAACCCGCCCTACTATCCCCAGTGGCTAGAGGAGATGGGTTGGCTTAAAGCCAAAGAGGCTTACGCCTATGATTTCCCCATGGAGCCATTATCAGACAGGTTCGAGAAAGCCTATCGCATCGCCCTCAAATCCGGGGTCACCTTCCGCCCCATTCGCACCAAAGGGGAGGGCTTTGAACAGGATGTTCGCAGTCTGTACCAGTTATTTACTCAAGCCTTCGCCAATAATTGGAGTTCGACTCCCCGCACGGAAGCCGATTTTTTGGCAGAAGCCCAACAGCTAAAAACCCTTGTTGACCCCGCGATTTTCCCCATCGCCGAAGATAATGGCGAGATGGTGGGCTTTTTTATGGGGCTACCGGACTACAACATCGCCTTAAAACAGGTCAACGGAACCCTAAATGTTTGGGGATTGCTCAAGTTTCTCTGGTATCGCCGCCAAATTAAGCAAGCGCGCATGATTACCCTCTGTGCGTTGCCCGAATACCGCCGTAAAATGGTTCCCTTAGCTTTGGTCTATTTAACCATGAAAGGGGGGGAGAAACGGGGCTACCAGCGGGCGGAATTGTCCTGGATTTGGGAAGACAACTACCCCTCTCGCCGGATTACGGAAGCCTCTGGCGGGGTGATTGCTCAAACCTATCGGGTGTACGAAAAACAGCTTTAAAGCCTAAGCCGGGGTAAACGACATGAGTTTACCCCGGCGGACTGGTTTAGATTTCGTCCCAACCTCCAACACCGGAGGACATCACATAACTGGTGACTTGCGCTTCAAAGAAGTTCGCTTTCGTGTGGCCCTCGGCTTTGGTATCGGAGAATCGCTCTAGGTGAGTGTAGGGACTCTTTTGATAGCGGGGTTCGGGATAAAGAGGTTTCAAGCCAATGGCTTTGAGACGGATGTTGGCCAGGTATTTGGTGTATTGTTCGGTGCTGTGTTCCGTAATCCCGAGGATGTTATTCCCCACGATGTGATTCGTCCATTTACATTCATGTCGAACGGCGGTGTCCATCATCTCATAGACCGCATCTTTGGAATGGGGAAAGATGGCCATGGCTTCGGGAAGAAGTTTTTGGAATAGCCGCACATGACTGAGTTCGTCCTTTGTGTTCAGCTAGGGGCGCTAACCCTAACCCGTGGTTTACGTCGGCTTAACCACCGCTACCCGTCACCGAGTAGAACAGACCATATCATAATCCTTTACAGGATCCCCCCCGCTTCGATACCGCTTGGTATCTACTCCCTTTCGGGATGGTCGTTGCTCCTTTTGTTAAACAAGTCCCAAGCATCTTTTGATAGTTATTTTATACCATGTTGAAGCTTGTCTAACAACTTGGATCAGGGTTTTCTCACAAATGAGAGGTTCCCTGAGTTCAAGGGGTTTTCGACTATCGTTTCCGATAGAAGCCGCCAAGGTTAACGGTTGATCATCTTGAAGATGTCGGCACTTCCCGGCATTAACATCCGGGAGGCAAAATTGTAGAAGGCTATAACGCAACTACCCAAACTTTCATTTGGGGCTAGAACATACCATTATCTTTGTCGCTGTCCTTTCCGAGAATCCACAGAGCGGATTGGATAGGATGATGGAGGTAAGGGGCTGATGGAGTAAGTTCCATTATTGATCTTCCGCAAAACGGCTTCACTACGCCATCCGTACACTGAAGCAATATCACGAAAGCTCAGTTCAGGGTTTTGTAACAGTGAGTAGATCTCTAGAACATCCTCTTCCGTTAGCTTTTTACGCTTAACGGTACTTTTTCCGAGGGGGTAGGTGCAGTTGTCATCAAACCAGGCACGGCCGAGATTAATATCTGCAATAATTCCTTCCTTGACTCCGTACATTTCTCCGATTTCAGAAAATTTTAGTCGGGTACTTTGAATATAGTCTCGGATTTCATGGAGTTCCTCCTCAGACAGCTTTTCATTCCCACTGGTACGGACGGCATTATATCCCGAGCGAATAGCATCCTTTTGGATAATCCATTCTGACTCTTTGCGTCTCAAATCTGAACGAGGAATTTGTTGCTCAAGAATTTGAAAGGAGAACTGGGTGATATCCTGATTCATATCTTTATATAAATCAGTAGCCAACGCACCTCCATACGCATTTTTGATGTGAGAACCTATCCGTCCAGCAAAGCTAGTCGTACAGCCAATATAAACCTTGCCATTACTGTGATTCAGAATTTGGTAAATCACTCCATCGTTTTTCATGGTCCTCACCTGGGTTTCTATACTATATTATAGAAACTCGGCTTAAACTCTGGCAAGTCTTTGACAAAGATATCCACCCTCTGTTCGTTGAACGTTCTACCGAATTCGGGTAGCTTCGCTGCTGATTTCCCATTACTATGACCGACTCCCTTACGGCTTGCGATCAATCCTTTAACTTTTTTCTGCTCTCGCTCCATGACGTTTATCATTACTGATTCCGCTGTGGCATAAAGGCTTTAGGGGGTTCCAGCAATTTGGCGGATTTTCACTAACATTTCACAATGCTATGGGGCTACTTAACTAACCCATTGTAAAAGTACAAGCCTTCAAGAATGTAGTCAGTAACCAAGGACATGAAGTAGTTTTCCACGGTAGGATTATCAACATAGCGTTGATATTGCCCAGCAATGAACTGACAACGGTCTTTTAACACCTTATCGGTGCGCCAAAAATCGTAAACCGCTGAGCGGCGATCGCTGGGGATAATGGTCTCAATCATGTATTGATACACATATGTTCAGTTAAGGGCGCAACTCCTCAACCCGTCGCCTTTCGGCAACTGCTACCTGTCACCAGGTAGGTCAGACTATATCATACTCCCGTTTCTAATCTGCTTTAGGGAGTCCCCCCGTTTCCAGTGCCATTGGCTTGCACTGTACTCTCTTTCGAGATAGTCGTTGAACCTTGAGTTAAACCGTGTTTTTGTTTGACATCCATATAGGCATCTTGGTTGTTCACAACTGCATTAATCAGGGAGAAAGATTGCTGTTTGGTTAAACCCAACTCTGGTGCTAGGTATTCCCGATAAATATCAGTCCAGGATTTACCAGAAAGAACCTTTGATGCGATATCACCCGCTACGTCACGGCTGTATTTAACCTGTCTCAAGCCGGTATCAAAAGCGTGTTTCATATTTTCTGCGTGACTTACGGCTTCGAGGTTTTCAATCCGGTTATCGGTTTTTACGCCGTTTTTGTGATTGATTTCTTGATGCAAAGAATCAAAATCTGGATTGAAGGTTTTGTAGCAAGCGATATGAACCGCAATAGTTTTTCTGTTTCGTTTCCCCTTTTTGAGAATGTAGTAAGTGAACCGTAGATAGCCTATAGAATCTTTTTGAGAGACAACTAGCTTCTGTTTTGAGAAGTTGAGTATATCACCAGATTTGCTGATAAAATACTGCTTCGTTTCCAACCAGTCCATTCGGAAGAACTCTTTACCTTCAAATCGAGTAGTCTGTTTAGGGATTTGGTTAAACCAAGGATCAACCCAATACAGGTTTTCTAAGGAAAGGTTTGTGTTGTCGCCATCCAGGTAGCAAACGGTGTGCTGCCCATCTGACGGCATTCCTAGGTAGGTTTCGGCTAATAGCTCTGCTAGAAGGCGCATTTTACGTCGGATAGAAACCCTTATACATCCTTTGGTGTTAACTTTAAGAAGTCGGCTTCCCTTTTTGACTACTCCATCAATAGATATTGAGTATTCCGGGGCGCTAGGTAGTTGTTTCACGGTTTAAGCTCCTTGGCTGCTGATTGTCTCAGTG
>SIHH01000273.1 GCA_004299065.1 Phormidium sp. SL48-SHIP
GTGATGATTAACCGCGCTGCTCCTAATTTCTCTAGGACGGTTTCCACCTCTTCGGGGGGATAAGGTAAGTCGGTTAACTGGGATTTGCGGACTTGTCGGGCGATGGTTTTGGTATTTTCTAGCAGTTGGGTGAGTTCGAGAAAAATGCTCCGGGCGATCGCCTGTTGAGCGATGGACAGGGACTTATTATAAACAGTATCGGCTTGCCGTTGTAGGGCTTGCTGCACACCACCCATCTCTTGATAGGTTTCGACGCTGACTCTCTTCCCTTCGCTATGCCGTCGGTTCACCATTTGTTGCAGGACATATTGCAGTAGGGGCAAACTTCCTGACGACTTTTGCACGTCTTGCAGCATCAAGGTTTCTAAGTTGGAGGGAATTTCCCAGCCCAGTTTTTTGACCGGTTGGCTGATGGCGTTCCGTAATTCCCCCTCGTTCATTGGCCCGACAATTTGCTTCTTGCGGTTAATCAGTTGCAAGAGTTGGGGATATTCGGCACATTTGCCTAAAAAGTCATCTCGGATGGTGATGACAACTCGTAGAGATGACTCTCTGCCGTCTCCTTGAGTTTGGGGGGGATCGCTATCAATTGCCCCACACAAACAATCCAAGAATTTCTGGCGTTTTTCCTCAGGTTTATCTTCGGCAAACAGTTGCTCAAACTGATCCACCACCAGGAGAACTGTGGGAAAATTGAGATGAGCTAGCAGCGTTTTTACTCCGCTTTCTCCTTCGTTTAGGGCGGTTTTAACCTGTTCTAAGGACAAATTTTCATTATTTTCATCGACGAAAACCTGGGCTAAACTGGCGAGAGGGTCGTCTCCGGGTTTAAAGGGTTCATAAATTTGCCAATCTGCGGTCTCTGATAGGGTTGTTCCTTTCTTTAATTCGGGAATTAACCCCGCCCGGACAACGGAGGATTTACCACTCCCAGAACTTCCTGTAACGGCAAGAAATGGCTGGTCATAAATTGCATTGACTAAGGTTTTTGTTAATTTACAACGACCAAAGAAATAGGGAGCATCGGCTTCTTGGAATGCTTCTAAACCTTTATAGGGGTTAAAGTCTTTGTTGGTAATCGTTGAGTCAGATTCTGGATCAATGTCTCCTTCAATCAGGACAATTGCGCCGTCTCGGTTGTCACATTTGGGGTCTTGGTAGGAGTCTGAATTGTTTAAGTTATTTCGCCTGATTTGCTGTAATTTGTATTTAAAGTGTTCCTGGATATAAGCCCATAAGGTCTCCGTGGTGACTCGTCCAGGTTGTTGTAAGCCTTCTAAGAGAGTGGTGGTAAAATAACTGTGATCTCCTTGTCCCGCTTTCGGTTCAAACGCGGATTGAGAAGCGGCACAAGCTGACATTAAACAGCGGCGGACAATATCTGAATTTCCGGGGTCAATTTCTTTGTAGTTAAAGACTTCTCCACCATGACAGCAGTCCAAAATGACGAGTTGCTCTTTGATGGGACTATGTTCTAAGATTTGTCGTAAATCAACTAAGGATACACTCCATTTCTCGGGGGGCTTGTCACGATTCGCTGAACTGGTGGCTAAAAAGCCTTTGCTTCGGTGAACTTTAACCGATCGCAAACCATGTCCGGAAAAATAGAAGAGAGCGGTTTCGGGGAGATGGCCATCTTCATCGATGGCAAATAAACACTCGATCGCCTTTTCTAACTCTTCTTTAGAAACCTCTTTATCTGG
Source organism: Phormidium sp. SL48-SHIP (assembly GCA_004299065.1). Taxonomy (GTDB): domain Bacteria; phylum Cyanobacteriota; class Cyanobacteriia; order Cyanobacteriales; family Geitlerinemataceae; genus Sodalinema. The sequence goes on from SIHH01000273.1 coordinate 1,704, forward strand.
GTCTGAATTCACCCACAACCCGGCTTCATCTGTGGCGGGCAACCCTTTAATATCCTCAAAGCCAATCTCATGCAGTCGTTGAGCCACGGCATTGGCATCGTTGGCGGGCGTGCGGAGTCGTCCTAACTTAAGATAACGGTTAATTCCAACCACTAAAGCTCTTTTCATTATCCCCTACCACTGCTATACTAGAACTAGCCAGGTTTCCCGCTTCTTCAGGTTAGTCTATTGACTAAACCGACCCAGTTGAGACCGACGCTGACCCAGTATTACCAGTTTAATCGCAATTTCAAATCCTTGCTTGCCGATGGAACCTAATCTTGACAAAACGTTGCTTGCTTTCTTGCTGGCTCTCTACCACCTCGAACCTAAGCTCACGGATGATGAACTGTATGCGTTAGAAGAGCTAGGGGAGGCTCTCGATGATGAGTGGGTTGGTGAGGAGTTGAATCTCATTGCGGATATTGAGGCGATCGCAGCGGCGAATCCCACCTTAAATCAACTGTATCAAGAGGCGTTGACAAAACTCGCACCTCTGAACCTAGAGCAACTCCATCAGGGGTTACCGTCTCCAGCGCAACTTGAGGCGCTCCTAGGGGTTAGTGCAACGAGCAGAGGCTATGTTCCCCAGGGTGAGCCAACTCAAAAAACCAATGAGGTGGTGAATTTGAGTCGGATGGTGATGACGCGCGATCGCCCAGAAAAAGATGTTAAAAAGATTGACGAATTGGGCCGGTATTGGGAGTTACCACCCGTCCCCATGTTTTAGACCTTTCCTGAGCAAATTTAATGGATAAGATTATTTATCCCACGGTTGATTTATTCCTCTATGATTTACGAGATGGCTTAGGCGATAATCCCGAAGAGGTTGACCAACATTGGCAGAAGTTTAAACAAAAACTACCCCAATCTTTCGAGAGTCTCCTAACCTTTGAGTCGGGGTTTGAATCAGAATATCAAGAACTCTTAATGGGTCAATTTGGTCATTTTGGCAGAGATTCTCAGGGGTACGAAGGGTTTTATTACCCAGTGCGGATGAGCGATATGTATGGCCTGTTGCTCGATTGTTCCCCGTCGGATTCTGTCACTCCACAACCACCGCAATGTTTCCAAAACATTAAGGGAGAAATTGAGCGTCGTCTGGGTGAACATTCGGCGATGTTAGGTCAAACTTGGTTGATTTATGGCCAATTGCCTGAGAAGACTCAAAATCCGCAAAAGGTGGCTCAACTCTGTTATCAGGCGTTGTTTCCTGAGGCGAATTGGCAGGATGATTTTCAGGGAAAAGGTCGCCTGTTGAGGGGGATGGTGTTTGAACTGGATTCGTTTCAGGTGAAGTTGCAAGAAACAGTCAAGGACAACGCTGATTCTGGGGTGTCTAACGGCGGCTGCTTTGACAGTCGTCATGTGATTATTGTGTTGTATCCGACGGCGTATGCCGCTAAGTCTGGGGCAGAGTTGATCTATGATTGGATGCCGTTATTTGCTTATCGCGCTAAAATTCTCTGGGCTTATGGGCAAACTCGCCAACTCAAACAATGGCTCAAACAGGATTATGTGACAATTCAAGCGTGTTTAAAACAAATTCGCGGCAATCAGCATCAGGATTTACCCATCTCTGAGATGAAAGAGATTCTCAATCGAGCGCGTAATGTTGTCTCGAATTATACGATTGATATGGATGATTTGGCGTATCAATTGCGAACGATCGCCATCAATCTGGACAATTACCAAAAACGCCGTGCAACGCTGGAAAAAAAAGCGAGGTCAATGCAGAGTTTCGGTGGCGAACTATCCTGGACAGATTTGAGATTTTTAGAGCAGTTTAGTGAGAGAGTGAGGACGAAATATCTACGACAAGTTAAGAAAGATTATGAAAATTTGAGTCCAGGTTTAGAGCGATTGGAGTTTGCGATCGCCACGATTCGGGGTTTAGTTGAAATTGAACGCGCTCGGCAAGAACGGACGTTTCAGAATAATATCACAATTTTCGGTTGGGGGTTAGGGGCAGCTGCGATCGCGGCCTCTCTTTCGGCACAGTTTCCCTATGTGATTGTACCCGTGGAAGTGCTGACGACTGAACCCACTTCGGAGGGGGATAGGAGTATTTCTGTTGAACTCAATCCACCGCTGTCTGCGTCCTGGGATGCGGCGGTTCTCTCCTTGGGGTATAGTCTTCTTGTGGGGGTGTTGTTTATGGCGATCGCCTGGTTATGGATTAAGCGCAAGGAAAAGTCCAAGTGAACAGGTTGGACGATAGCTAGACGCAACGAGGAACGATCCAGTCAAACAATCAAGTCTTATCTATGGTGTCATCTTATCAAGGTTGGAATCTAACCGACGCAGAACGGGAAAAATATCGCCAAACCTCAAAAGCATCGAGTCAAGCGAAAGCTAAAGCGATGCGCGGCGAGGGGTTAACCCCTGTTCATGAGATTAACCAGCCTAACTTAAATCCTGATGACTTAATGCCAAAATTACCTAAAAATGGATTGCGATCGCTCTCCCTATTTAGTGGTGGAGGTGGCTTAGACTTGGGATTTGAGCGAGCCGGATTTGAACATATCGCCTCTTATGAAGTCTTAGAGGAGGCGGGAAAAACCCTCAAACAGAATCGGCCAAACTGGACTGTGTTTTCAGGCCAAGCAGGCGATGTGCGACAGGTAGATTGGACAACGTATCAGGGTCAGGTTGACGTCGTTCACGGGGGGCCTCCCTGTCAGCCGTTTTCAATTGCAGGAAGACAGCAGGGAAAAGGGGATGAACGAGATATGTTTCCCGAGTTTGTGCGGTCTATTTTGGAAATTAGACCGGCGGCTTTTGTTGCAGAAAATGTTTCGGCATTATCGAGCAAAAAATTTAACGACTATGTTTTTAACGAAATTCAAAAGCCCCTTGTGAAGCAGTACAATGTACTGCAAATCACGTTATATGCCCCAGATTTCGGGGTTCCTCAATCGAGAAAGCGTGTCTTTTTTATTGGCTTCAAAGATGCAAACTGTTTCAAGAAATTCATCAAGCCTGAGCCTGTTTATACTTGGGAACATCTTGTTATAAAGCGTCATCAGACAACAAGCGTATCCTCTCCACAACAACTTAATTTATTTAACCTAGACCATCCCCAATTAAAGCCTTGTCTGGGAGTAAGAGAAGCTTTAGGACTTCCTGATATTGGGGTTGACGCTCTGGCCCCAACCCTTCGCAGTGGTTTAACCGGACCCCGTCATACCACCTCAATTTTAAATAGTTCTTCGGCTCAAAAAGTCTGGAGAACTATCGAAATTTGGCCCAATGGCGTAGCAGCTAATCGAGAAAATGCTAGGTTATTTGTTGCCAAAAATAAGCATTTTCGTCTCTCCGTTGCTGATTGTGCCATCTTGCAAGGATTCCCGGAATCTTGGCAGTTTTCTGGAGCAGTTTATATGGTACTCGGGCAAATTGGTAATGCCGTTCCTCCCCCATTAGGGTATCAGGTTGCTTGTGGAATTTATCGGGCGTTAAAACTAT
>SIHH01000022.1:0-18899 GCA_004299065.1 Phormidium sp. SL48-SHIP
TCGGTTTGAGACTTTGCCTTAGAACCCTGATCCTATCAGGTTTTGCGCCCAGGTTAGGGGAGTCTTGAGCCAAAAAAAGCGCGAGAAAGCCGGTTATAGCTTCTCGCGCAGAGTTTAGGTTTGAGGGTGAGGCTTAGGGAGCGAGGGCGTTACCACGCAACAGGCTACCAATCGTCTTGGCGGTGATTTTCATCTGCACCAGAGGATTGGCGGGGACGACCGTTTTATACAGATAGCTGTCAAACGTCAGCTTCTGCACATCTTTGTCGTCGCACATTTCCACAAAGGCCTCGCGAGTGGCATCGGTGCGATAGAACACTCGTTGCAGCAGATCCAACACCAAGTAGGTCATGCCATACTGTTTGTCCCAGCGTTTGATGTAGAGTTTTAGGTCATCTTCCGTGGGCAGTTTCTGACCGGCGTTGGTGGTTTCAACGAGGGTTTCAGCACACATCCGGGCCGATTTCGCCGCAAAGTAGATCCCTTCTCCCGAGGATTTGGTCACCGTTCCGGCGGCATCACCGACGAGGGCGACGCGGCCACGAACTCGACGAGGGCGGGGATGTTCAGGGATGGGGTGGGCTTCAACTTTGATGATTTCTCCACCTTCGAGACGACGAGCGGCCCGAGCGCGAATCCCGGCTTGTAGTTTCTTGATTTTGGCTTGGTTGACCCGCATGGTTCCGGTTCCCACAGCCACGTGGTCGTATTTGGGGAACACCCAAGCGTAAAAGTCGGGAGACACGTCGTCACCGACGTACATTTCCGCCAAGTCGTTGTAGTAGGCCATTTTGTCTTCCGGGAGACGAATCCGCTCTTGGAAAGCAATGGCGTAGTTATAGTCTCCGGCTTCGATGGCTTTGGCCACACGAGAGTTGGCACCGTCAGCACCGATGACGACATCCACTTTCAGGGTTTTGTTTTCCCCGGTTAGGCTACCGTCAGAGTGATCGGCATAGTGGATGACGTAGGGAGCGGTGTCGCTCGTGGGAATTTCGAGTTTATGAACGGTTCCGTTGATGAGATTCGCTCCGAGTTTTTCGGCGCGATCGCGTAAAAAGCCGTCGAGAACTTCTCGGCGGCACATTCCAATATATTCGTCTTGTTTGACAATGCGGATGTCCACCTCGCGGTTGGAGGGGGAGATCATTTTCATGTTGCGAACCCGACGGTCCACAATCTCTGGGGGGATGTCAAATTCGCTGACCATACACAGGGGAATGGCTCCTCCACAAGGCTTGGCGTTATCCAACTTGCGCTCAAACAAGTAGGTTTCGATGCCTGCCTTTGCCAACGTTTCGGCGGCAGATGATCCAGCCGGTCCAGAACCAACAACAGCAACCCGAATGCCCAAAGTTCTTCTCCTATACATCGCTTACGTCTATCTGATGGTGAATCCTAGCACGGCACTCGGATCTGTGAACGGGAGTTCCCTGAAGTTGTGACGGAATGAAACAGATTGTAATAATTTGCAACGAAACCAGCTCGGGATTGGGGCAATTTGACGGCTTGTCCTGCCCTTGACCCTGACTTTCCCTAAATTTATATTTAATCTTATTAAATATTGTTGCTTTTTTTGAGAAATTATGGTAATAAAACTGGCTAGTGACGCTTGGCAATGGCCCCCCGTTAAGGACGTAAGATTGAGATGTCATTGAGTTACAGCGCCAGCAACGGTGCGATCGCCTGTTAACTTCTTCATTATTGATTGCGATTGATGTCACTTCCTACCTGGCTCACGATTCCTCTGGTCATGATTGTGCTAGGCGTCGGCTGCAACCGCCTGTTATCGGCGGGTGGTCTGCGTTGGTTTAATCGTCTCCAACGGCCTCAGTGGTTAACTTTTGAGCGCTTAATTCCCCTGATTTGGACGATTGTTTTTATTGGTGTGGGCTGGTCGGCTGTTTTGGTGTGGAATCAGACCCCAGACTCTCTCAATCGCTGGCTATTGCTGGGATACTACTTGGTTTTGGAAGTGGTGACCCTGTCTTACACTCCGATTATGTGTCGCCTAGAGAGTTTGCGGGCCGGAACCCTCATTGGGGCCACGGGTTTTGTGTTGGCGCTTCTGTTGGCGATCGCCATCCAACCCCGGTCCCTGACGGCTACACTACTACTGTTGCCCTATCTGCTCTGGAGTCCCATCGGAACTTATACGACTTGGGCAATGATAAAATTGAACCCAAGCGAGGCTTAACGGCGATCGCCATGGCTATTCCCAACTTGCCCTATGATTCCTGATATCGATTCTGTTGACATCGCGCATCTGGCCTCAGGAGATACTCTGGCCATTCAGGTTTATAAATTTCGCGGCGCGACTCCGGGAAAAAAAGCCTATTTGCAAGCCAACTTACATGGGGCAGAACTGTCAGGAAATGCCGTTATTTATCAGCTAATTCAGTTTCTGAGTGACCTAGACGCCTCCCAGCTCCGGGGAGAGATTTGGCTGGTTCCCACCTGTAATCCTATCGCCACCAATCAGCGATCGCACCACTACGCCAGCGGTCGCTATAATCCCTATACAGGAACCGATTGGAATCGAATTTTTTGGGATTATGAAAAAGACCTAGAGAATCAGAATCAGTCCTCAATTGCGGAATTTGCTAAAACCCAACTTCACCTCAACTCCAAACAAATCCAAAAAAACTTTTTCCAGCAACTCAGAAGTCGCTTCGAGGAACTCAAACAGGCAGAAAATAGAGCGTCGGGACTTCCCTTTGAAGACCACTATCGCTACCAGCTTCAATCCTTATGTTTAGACGCCAACTATGTGTTAGATTTACATAGCAGTACCAATCAATCCTTTGATTATCTTTACTGTTTTCAGGGGCGAGAAGCCAGCGCTAAATACTTTTTGCTTAACACCGCCATCCTTCTTGATCGCTATGACGGGGATGCTTTTGATGAAGCATTCATGAAACCCTGGCTAAGCCTAGAAAAACAGTTAGAAAAATCAGGAAAAGTTGTCAAATTTGACTTAGAAGCTTGGACCCTAGAACTCGGGTCTGGAATGCAAATTAATCCCGATTCCGTCTATCGCGGCGTTCGAGGCGTTAAAAATTACCTAGTCAGCAAAGGGATGTTAGATATTCAACGGTTTCCTCTCATTCAAACCGCCTCGAAAACCGTGCAATTTTTCCCCAAAAGCAAAACGCAAAAATACTATGCCAAACAAGGAGGTGTGATTCAATCCCGTGTCATGTTAGGAACCTGGATTCAGGCTGAACAACTCCTCTATCAACTTCTCGTCTTCAACCGAGAGGGGAATCTGCCCCAACTCCTCAACTGTCACGCCGAAGAATCGGGACTGGTTTATGACCTCTCTAGTAACGCCTCCGTCAACCAAGGCGAGTATATTCTCGAAGTGTTAACCCAGCCCAATGAGGCTTAAGGGATGGGGTTACTTGTTCGATAAAACGGCTTTCGGATAGGCAATGCGTTTGTGATTAAACTGTTGCCAAACTTGCACAAAAATCTCGGCAATTTTTCCCATTTCTGCGCGAGTTAAGCCGGAGTCAACCAACTGATTATCCTGCCAGCGAGCGCGGAGAATTTTATTCACCATGGAAAGCGCATCATCGGGGGTGGCATCTTTGAGCGATCGCAGCGCCGCTTCACAGGAATCTGCTAACATGACAATCCCCGTTTCTCTCGACTGAGGAATCGGGCCATCGTAACGGAAATCGGCATCCTTGACCTCGCGACGATTACTATGTTTTGCCTGATAGTAAAAATAGGCAATTAACATCGTCCCTTGATGTTCCGGGATAAAGGCCTGAATCGCTTTAGGAAGCCGGCTTTTGCGAGCCATAACTAATCCTTGCGTCACGTGCTTTTTAATAATCGCGGCACTTTTCCAGGGATCATTGATGCGATCGTGCTTATTGGGACCCCCCATCTGATTTTCCACAAATCCCTGAGGGTCGTGCATCTTACCAATATCATGATAGAGAGTCCCGGCTCGCACCAACTCCACATTACAGCCGAGGGCTTTCGCCGCAGACTCAGCTAACGTCGCCACAAATAACGTATGTTGGAACGTTCCCGGCGCTTCCGCCGCCAGGCGTTTGAGCAACGGCCGATTAGGATTAGACAGTTCCGCCAAGCGAATCGGGGTGACCAAATCAAACAGATGTTCCAGATAGGGACTGACCCCCAGGACAACAATACTCCAGCCAACCCCCCAGAGTCCTTGCCACAGAGCCGTTTCGAGTAACAACGACCATAACGGTCCAGTGGTTCCCTGTAACAGCAGACTTGTTACCGTGATGAGGAAGAAGCTGGCCCCTTGAGCGAAGCCGACTCCTACCCCTAACAGCGCCAATTCCTCGCGCGATCGCAGCCGTCCCGCCATCACCCCACCAATGGCGCCACTAATGGCCCCAGCCATGAGATAGCCCAACTCAATCTCCAAGCCAATGGGCATAATCAGACTCAACAGGGCCACCACCGTCACCCCCATCCAGGAGCCATAAAAACTGCCCACCGCCAAACCAATGGCCGGGAAACTCGTCGTCGGCACACCAAACAGAACCATCACCGGCGCACTGAGACTTAATAAGAGAATCAGGAGGCGATCGCCATTACCAATTTTCGGATGGACACGTCGTTCAACAACCCCATAGAGAGACACCGCCACAAACACCGTCCCCCCAAACGCCATCCAGCCAATCCAATTCACCGGATCTCGGCGCACCAAATCAAAATGATCCAGCAGCACAAACTGACGCTGACTAATCACCTCATTGGCTTCAACAATCACATCCCCCGCCTCGACCGACACATAGACCGGTTCCTGAGCCTGAGCCGCCAACTCAGCCCGTTCCCGAGTGCGATCGGGGTCCGTCACCAAATTCGCCTCCAGGGCGTTCATCAACAGAGTACTCATCAAATGACGAATCTGGGCATCCGGGAGCGCCAACGACAGTTGCATCTCCACCGAATCCTGCAACATCGTCGGCGGAACCCCAGGCGCAATTCCCTGAGCCAACATTTGTCGTCCCACCTGTAACGTGGTGTTGCGGGTTTGCTGCCAATCTTCCGCCGACAAATTGAGTAGAGTATTCGTATACACCGGCTGGCCATTGGGATACGACACCTCAGATAACTGCTCCAGCGCTTGAGCATACTGCTCCCGAGCCGTCTCAATAGCCGTAATCAACGCCTCAACACCATCCTCATCCAACTGTTGAGAGCCAACAACCAGTTGTTCGATCGCCTGATTCATCGGACTCGTCTGACTCTGCAACAGATCCGACAGCACCTGAGAAGCTCCATTCACCGCCCCCAGGCGACTGGCCTGTAACATCTGTTCGTGGCGAGTCTCCACCACCACCTCCTCAGCCGCCTCCGCCTCCAACTCCGACAAAGGTTCCTCAGTGGCCTCAACTGTCGTGTCAACCGTCTCCTCAAGTCGCCGTGACAACGTCCATTGAATCGCGCGCCATTCCCAACTCGACGCATTGCGAAGATAGCGTTGTACCTCCTCAGAGAGCAGCCCCGTATCCACATAAGGGAACTCTCCCACCGCTTCTCGGAGACGATTTCCCTGCTCAAGATAACGTTTCACCTCACTCAAAACGCGCTGATTAATCGTGGGATCTCCCATCAACACCGGAGAAGCCCCTAAGCGAGCGCTGCGGCGACGTTCCTCCGTCGTTTTGCGATCTTCAACCCGATCCGATCGCGGAGCAACCAGTGTTTGCGGCGCACGGCTGCCCACATCGAGTTTGGGTTGATTATAAAAGCGCTGCCCCAAGGCCCCGGTTAAACACAAAACAGCCACCACCGTAGACACCGGCCCTGACACATTTCCCCGACGAGGCGAATTCCCCGACAGAGCGGCTGCCCCTGAAGAACTTCGAGGATTAACCGATGAGTGTCGAGTCATCGAATCGTCTTGCCTGCCGCCATCACGCCAGTGGTGCAACTTACGCTCAATGCGCCGAGTCAAAAATTGGAGTGTCTTCATAAGGGAAACCGGCTGAGTGAGACTGTGAAACCCTCACAGCCTCTATTATCATCTCAAATCTGAGTCAGAGTCAGCCTCAGCCAAGGTGGAGGTCTTCTCTAACGATACATTTTTCTGAGCCATGGGCAACTCAAGGGTTACCGTAGTTCCCGAACCGACGCCAGCACTATCGAGACGAATCGAACCATTCATCATATCCATTAAGTTTCGTGAAATGGCCAAACCAAGGCCAGTGCCACCAAAGCGGCGGGTTTTCGAACCGTCAACCATAACGAAGGGTTTAAATAACTTCTCGAAATCCGCTGGATCGACGCCAATGCCCGTATCAATGATGTCAACCACAACATATTGAGTTCCATACTGGGCCATACTAACGTCAGAGGTTCCCGTTTCCACCCGAACCTGAACCGAAATCTCGCCGGTTTCCGTAAACTTGACGGCATTGCCGATCGCATTGAGCAACACCTGTTTCAGTTTAGCGGCATCAGCCCGTACCCAAATCGGGGTTTCTGCCGCCACCTGGGTCGATAAGACTAGCCCCTTATCCCGCGCGGCGGCTTGATTTAACTCCATCGCCTCGGCGATCAACTTCATCAAATCCACCGATTCAATGACCACCGAGAGGGTTCCGGCCTCAATTTTCGAGATATCCAAAATATCATTGATAATCCCCAACAAGTGAACGGCGGCATCATCGGCCCGTTGTAAAAATTCCTGTTCTTCGGCTTCATCATCACAAAAGCCATCCCGAACCAGCCGCAAACTGCCGATAATGCCATTGAGGGGAGTCCGCAGTTCATGGGAGATGGTGGCCAAAAATTCACTTTTGAGGCGGTTGGCGTTTTTCGATTCCGTCCAGGCATCTTCGAGTTCCTGCGCCCAGGTTTTTAAACGTTCGATCGCCCGATTTAAGGCTTTTGAGAGTTGGTTAAACTCCTGAATAAAGAATTTAGCGGGCATGGGATCTGAGGCGGTGTTGCACTCGATATTGCGAGCATATTCCCCCAATTTTTCCACGGGACGGGCTAAGTCTTGGGCCAGGTAGAGTGTGGCAATCAGGTTCGCCGCTAAGAGTCCGAGAACTAAATTAAACATAACCTGACGGATCGGTTCTAGTCCGGCCAAGGCGTTATCGAGGGGAGTCACGGCCAGGACAACCCAGCGCCTGTCCTCGTCCTCGTCATCCACCGAGGAGATGGGTGAGTCAATGGCGGTATAGCCACTGAGCAGTTCCTTTTCGGGGCCAGTAAACGAGAGTAGATGTTGAAAATTCTGATTCCCCACCAGGGCGCTGTTGACCAGACTTTGCATCCGTTCAAAATTGGGTTGGCTCTCGATGTTGCTACCCACTAATTGGGGCCTGGGATGTTCTAAGATCACGCCCTGGTTATCAATCACGACGGTTTCCCCCGTTAGGGAGCCGGCGCGCTCCCCAGGTTCGTCGAGTTGCTCCAACACTGATCGCAGACTGATGGCGTAGCGCGGACGAGTCGCCTCTTCAGGATAAATGGGCGCACTTAAGGTAATTTCGGTTCTTCGGGGTTTGAGGGTGTTCGAAGTGGCCACGGGGGCAGAATTGACGTTCTCAGCAATGTCGGCTGTTATAAATAGAGTCCGATTTAAACTTGTTTCGGATTCAGGCCACCAGGTGGGCGGAGGGGGGCTAAAAATTTGGTCATTACAGGTTTGGGCGATGGCCGTCTGAGTTTCTAAGTCCGTCACTTCCAGACAGGTCACGGTATCGGGGAGTTGTTCGCGGAAGTTGTCCAGAAAGGCCTGTATTCTGGGGACAGACCCGGACTCCAGGGCCGCCGTTTCACTGGCTAGACGCAATTGAGTTTTCAGGGAGTTCGATCGCTCTTCAATGCGATTTCCTTTACGGATGGCACTTTCGGTCAGGTTCTGACGAGCTGTTTCGAGTAAGCTCGATCGCGCTTTGCGGTAGGTCACATATTGTCCAATCAGCAACACGGGGACGCTGAGGAGGAGAATTCGCGACAGCAAAATGCGGCGAAAGGAGGTCGGACCGAACATAAGCGCAGGTAGAGATTTGGGAAACTTGACGTTTCTCAGGGCGCGAGGTGCCATGTTCAAAAACGCTAAAGGAAGTCAGGTGTCGGGCTACATCCCCGCCAGACTGATCGAGGCGACCATAACACCTATATGGATTTCATATTAACGTCCTGATGTTTACTTTTTCGAGGAGTCTGAATCCTGGTCGCCGGCGACGACCCATTTCCAAAGGGGATGTTTCGCCCCATTGGCACGAATCCGCCACAGTTGATGTTCGAGGCGACGACGTTCTGGATTCGGCATCCCCCAAATGATATTGCGGCTTTGCCAGACTAGCACGGAGACCGTCGAGCCGACACAGACTCCTACACCTAAGGCGGCCCAAGGATAGTGACGAAAGGCGTACCACAGAGCCACCCAGGTAAAGTGATCGAGCCATAGGGCAATCTCGGGGCGTAAGGTCCAGAGGCTGATCGCGCCAACGCTGAGCCAAAGGACGATGACCAGCAACCAACGAGCAACTACGGTTAGGCGATGCAGACGTTGGAGTTGTTGTTGAAAGGTGGACGCTTGGGGGTCTGACATCACAGGTTTACGTTAATCTAAAACACCCCGTATTCTGATTATTGCCTCGATTGTCGGGATTGTCTCCATTATCCCGATGAGGACTCGTCGAGGGAGGCTCTTGTGCTGTTATCACTCTCGCCACTCTCCTCACGACTCTCCTCGCGACTCTCCTCTCCCGTAGCAAGACCCGCCGCTTGGGGATGTTTTTCCCGCCATAGTGCTAGGGCGGCGGTGGCGATAAAGATACTGGAGTAGGCCCCGAGGACGAAGCCCACTATCAGCGTCAGGGCAAAGTATTTGAGGGTTTCGCCGCCAAAAATGAAGATGGCTAGTAGGGGCAGAACGGTGGTCGCGGTGGTATTAATTGAACGGGTGAGGGTTTGGTTAACGGCATCATCGACGATGTCGTTAATGTCGCTGTCTGGGTTGAATTTCAGGGTTTCGCGGACGCGATCGTAGATGACGACGGTATCGTTGACGGAAAAGCCGACGATGGTCAGCAGTGCCACAATAAAGAGGCTATCGGCTTCAAAGTTGGTCGCCAGACCGAATAGGGCAAACAGGCCCACGGTAATCCAAACGTCATGAAATAGAGCGACGATCGCAAACAGGGCGTAATCGAGCTGAAAGCGAATGGTGAGATAGCCGACAATGCCCAAACTGGCGACGATGAGGGACAGTAGCCCCGATCGCAGCAAACGTCGTCCTACGGTTGGCCCTACGGTATCAATTTGGGTTTTCTCGGGGTCAAAGGTTCCCAATTCTTCTTCTAGGGCGGCTTCGAGCTGCGATCGCGCCTCCACGTCTAAATCGGTGGTGCGTACCACTAACCCCTGTTCGTTTTCGCCAAACTCCTGCACGTTGGTTCCTAAGCCTTGCTCGGCTAGGATTTGACGAGCGGCCGTGACATCAATGGGGCCATCGCAGGTGTTGGCGATGGTGCAGTCTCGCTCCAGTTGTAGGCGAGTCCCTCCTGTGAAGTCTAACCCCAGGGGTAACGGCGCCCCAAACCGGGCGATCGACAGTCCCATGGCCAGGGTACTGATCACGGCGAAAGCGATGGAAATCGCCCACCAGAGGCTTCGTTGTCGGGTTACGCTCAGTTTCATCGTGTCGATGGGGGCTTGGAGGTCAGGAGAGGTGAACGGTGATGGCTGACAGTTTAGATTTGACGGACTAGAATGATGTAACCGCCGATTTTTAGGTGTCTAAACGTTTAAATTAGTCCTATTTCGTCTGTCTTGTGTCCTAAAAAGGGCGTTAACGTTTAGCCAGTTGTGGCGTCAGATTAGGACAGAAAAACTCAGGTTTTTTCAGGTTCGGTAGAGTTAGCACATAGAACATGAGGCTACGGCTACAGGTAATGGCGGTAAACATACTAACGCCAACACCAATGGCCAGGGTGACCGCAAAGCCTTTGACTAAACCCGCTCCGAACCAAAACAGGGCTAAACAGGCAATCAGGGTGGTGACGTTACTGTCTAAAATACTGGAGAAGGCCCGATAAAACCCAGACTCGACGGAGCGATAGAGGGTTTTTCCGCCTCGCAGTTCTTCACGAGTACGCTCAAAAATGAGTACGTTGGCATCGACGGCCATACCAATACTGAGGATAAACCCCGCAATCCCCGGTAGAGTTAGGGTCACTCCGAGCAGCGCATAACAGGCTAGGGTGAGGATGGCGTAGATGGTCAACGAGAGGTTGGCGATCGCCCCCGGCAGGCGATAATAAACCACCATAAACACTAACACCAGCACCAGTCCGCCCACCCCAGCATAAATACTGCGACGAATACTATCTTGTCCCAGGGTCGCCCCGACGGTGCGGTTTTCGACGATTTCCACGGGAACCGGTAAGGCCCCGGCTCGTAACTGAGTGGCCAAGGTATTCGCCTCTTCAAGACTAAATTGGCCGTCAATGCGAGCGCCGCCGCCACTAATTCCCGTCTCGGCGTATTCTGCACCCACTCCAGGAGCGCTAATTAGTTCGTCATCGAGGAAAATCCCTAACCGTCGTCCCGTTCCGGCAATGTTGCGCGTCAGTTGGGCAAATTTCTCGCCCCCTTCTCGGTCAAAATCAATAACGACGCTCCAGACGCCATCAATGCGCGTTGAGGTGACATTGGCATCTTCGAGGTTTTTCCCCGTCAGTCCCACACCACGATAGAGCTGATTGGTTAACGCCTCAATTTGCTCTTCTTTGGCGGCGATGGCCTGTTGGTTGGCGGCCAGTTCCGCTTCTCTCCCTTCTCCAGTTAACCGTTCTTGTTCTTGCAGTAACTCCAGCAGTTCTTCCTGGCGCACCTGAAGCTGAGCCTCCACTTCGGGGTCACTGACCTGTTCACGAAATTCCAGTTGTGCGGTTCCCCCCAACACCCGTTCAGCTTGAGCCGGGTCACTGACACCGGGAAGCTGAACGGAAATGCGATTTTCCCCGACGGTCTGCACCAGGGGTTCACTGACCCCGAGGCCATCGACCCGGTTACGCACGACCACCAAGACCGCTTCTAGGTCGCGATCGCTGATGACCGGGATTTCTTCCGTCGGTTGTGCTTCAATGGTCAACTGAGATCCCCCTTCTAAGTCCAACCCCAACTGGAGGGGAACTTGAACCAGAATGGCGATCGCACTCACCAAGAGAACAAAAATCAGAATCAGCAGCGATTGTTGACGACGCATAGCACAGAGTTAGAAGAACCGCAAGTTTTCTTTGTTAAACGTTACACTTGCAACGCCACCATTTTCTTAACCGCCTCAACGATTTGATGAGGTTGAACAATGGTCAAGCGTTCAAGGGTTCCGTTGTAGGGCGTGGGGATATCCTGAGAAGATAGGCGCAACACCGGTGCATCGAGTTCATCAAAGAAATGATCATTGATGCTGGCCGTAATTTCAGCCCCAACCCCGCCGGTTTTCATACATTCCTCAACCACGATGACGCGGTGAGTTTTGCGAATGGACGCACCGATGGTGTCTAAGTCATAGGGTTTGAGGGAAATCAAGTCGATGATTTCTGGGTCAAACCCTTCTTTTTCAAGAGTTTTCGCGGCTTGGACACAATGATGACGCATCCGTGAGTAGGTCAACAGGGTCACTTGTGCTCCAGGGCGCACCACTTCCGCTTTATCGAGGGGAACAATGTAATCCCCATCGGGGAGGTCTTCTTTGAGGTTATAGAGCAGCACATGCTCAAAGAACAAGACCGGGTTGTTGTCACGAATGGCGGCTTTGAGTAGGCCTTTGGCATTGTAGGGGGTCGAACAGGCCACAATTTTTAGCCCCGGAACCGCCTGAAAATAGGCTTCGAGCCGTTGAGAATGTTCCGCCCCAAGCTGGCGTCCGACCCCACCGGGGCCGCGAATCACCATGGGAATGGTAAAGTTGCCGCCGGAGGTATAGCGCAACATCCCCGCATTGTTGGCAATCTGGTTAAAGGCCAGCAGGAGAAACCCCATATTCATCCCTTCGATGATGGGACGCAGGCCCGTAATGGCGGCGCCGACGGCCATACCCGTAAAACTATTTTCGGCGATGGGGGTATCTAGCAAGCGCAGCTCACCATATTTGTCGTAGAGATCTTTGGTCACTTTATAGGAGCCACCATAGTGACCGACATCTTCACCGAGGACGAAAACAGTCTCATCACGAGCCATTTCTTCGTCGATGGCTTCCTTTAAGGCGTTGAAAAATAGGGTTTCTGCCATTGCAACGGGAGTCCGAACTGGGTTATCGATATACGTTAATCCAAGCCATTCTACCCCGAGCGGGGACGCTTTGCGCGTGTCAGGAGCCGTGAGCAGCCATGGCAGAGCCATGACACGAGATCTTCCTTCAAAAAATTAACCCTAGGGGAGGTCGCTGCTGCCCATGAGGAAGCGATCGCAGGCCTGGGCTACCCCTCGCCCCTCATTAATCGCCCAAACCACCAAACTTTGACCGCGACGACAATCTCCCGCCGCAAATACATTGGGCAAACTGGTTTGATACTCCCCATGGTCTGCCTTGACATTGCTGCGGGCATCACGATCTAAACCCAGGGCATCGAGCAACGGCTGCTCTGGTCCCAAAAAGCCCATGGCTAATAGCACCAACTGGGCCGGCAACACCTTTTCTGTCCCGGCTACGTGCTGGGGAATAAACCGGCCTTGGTCATCTTTTAGCCAATTCACTTCGACAGTATGCACGGCTTTAAGCTGGCCCTGCTCATCCCCCTCAAACTTAGTTGCGGTGCGCACATAGGCGCGAGGATCAGCCCCAAACTTGGCCGCCGCTTCCTCCTGGCCGTAGTCCATGCGGTAGATTTTCGGCCATTCAGGCCAGGGGTTATTGGCGGCGCGGGTTTCCGGCGGCCGGGGCATAATTTCTAATTGAGTGACGCTATTGCAACCCTGGCGGAGCGATGTGCCGACACAATCGGTTCCCGTATCGCCACCGCCGATGATCACCACATCCTTACCCGCCGCTGAGATGAAATCACGGGTGTTTTCCCCTTCTAGCAAAGTGCGGGTGTTGCCGGTGAGAAATTCCATGGCGAAGTGAATCCCCTGCAAGTCTCGGCCTTCAATGGGCAAGTCTCGGGGTTTGGTGGCGCCGGTGCAGAGAATCACCGCATCAAATTCATTAAGCAATTGCTGGGCCGGGAGATCTTTGCCCACCTCCGTATTGCACACAAAGGTGATCCCTTCGGCTTCCAACACATCGAGGCGGCGCATCACCACCCCCTGTTTATCCAGCTTCATATTGGGGATACCGTACATCAATAGGCCACCGGGGCGATCGGCCCGTTCATACACCGTCACCCAATGGCCCGCCTGGTTGAGTTGATCCGCCGCCGCTAACCCCGCCGGGCCAGAGCCGACAATCGCCACCTTTTTGCCGGTCCGTTGACTGGGAGGCGTGGGGGTAATCCAGCCCGATTCCCAACCCTTTTCCGCAATGGCGTTTTCAATACTTTTAATCGTCACCGGCGGACTGGTAATCCCCAAAACACAGGCTCCTTCACAGGGTGCAGGGCAAACCCGGCCGGTAAATTCGGGGAAATTATTGGTTTTATGGAGGCGATCGAGAGCCTCCGACCAGAGACCCCGATAGACCAAATCATTCCATTCTGGAATCAGATTATTAATCGGGCAACCGCTGGCCATACGGCTAATTTCAATCCCCGTATGGCAAAAGGGGGTACCACAATCCATACACCGCGCCCCCTGATCCCGGAGCGCTTCCTCCGCCATAGGCAGATGAAATTCATCCCAATTGTGAATGCGATCGCTCGGGGCCACATCTTCGGCCACCTCACGCAGATATTCCATGAAGCCAGTTGGTTTTCCCATTGTTTTTTAGACGTGAACGAATAGAACGTAGGGGCGCAATGGTTGCGCCCTAGAGCATCGGAACTTGCTTTCTAACTTCCCCCAATCCGGGAAATATCACGGGCATTTTCTTCAAACGCCGCTGATAGGGCATCATCGCCACTCAAGCCGTTGGCCAAGGCATTTTGGATATGTTGCAGAACCCGCTTGTAATCCCGGGGCATCACCTTGATGAAGGTGGGGATCATACTATCCCAATTCGCCAAAACCTCTTCAGCCTTATCACTGCCGGTATAGTCTGCGTGTTTGGCGATCATCTCCCGCACCTCACGGATTTCTTCTGGGTCTTCGAGGGCTTCGAGATCCACCATTTCCCGGTTGCAACGGGTGGCAAAATCTCCCGCCTCATCGAGGATATAGGCTACGCCGCCACTCATCCCCGCCGCAAAGTTGCGGCCCGTGCGGCCGAGAATCACCACTTTGCCGCCGGTCATGTATTCGCAACCGTGATCGCCGATCGCCTCGACCACCGCACGAACGCCGGAATTGCGCACACAGAACCGCTCACCCACAACGCCGCGAATATAGGCCTCGCCACTGGTGGCTCCGTAGAAGGCCACATTACCGGCGATGATATTCTCCGCTGGGACAAAGGTGGACTTTTTCGGGGGATAGAGGATGATTTTGCCGCCGCTCAAGCCCTTGCCCAGATAATCATTGGCATCCCCTTCGAGTTCCAGGGTGACCCCTTTGGGAACGAAGGCCCCAAAACTCTGCCCGGCTGTGCCTTGGAAATGGAGATGAATGGTGCCATCGGGGAGGCCGTCCCAGTAGCGTTTGCTGATCTCGTTGCCGAGAATAGTCCCGACGACGCGGTTAATGTTGCAGATGGGTAAGGTGGCTTTGACCGCTTCTCCCCGCTCAAGGGCCGGTTGGCACAGATCCAACAGGGTTGTCATATCTAAGGATTTCGCCAAACCGTGATCCTGGGGAATCTGTGCATAGCGGCCCACCTCTGGCCCCACCTCTGGCTGATGGAGAATTTTGCTCAGGTCAATGCCCTTAGCTTTCCAATGATCCACAGCCTGTTTTTGCTCGAGGACATCGGTGCGGCCGACCATTTCATTGATGGTGCGGAAGCCTAACTGGGCCATGATCTCCCGTAATTCCATGGCCACAAAGGTCATGAAGTTAACGGTGTACTGGGGATCGCCGCTGAAATGTTTACGCAGTTCGGGGTTTTGGGTGGCGACTCCGACGGGACAGGTGTTTTTATGGCAGACCCGCATCATGATGCAGCCTAAACTGACTAGGGGTGCGGTGGAAAAGCCGTATTCTTCGGCGCCGAGGAGGGTGGCGATCGCCACATCCCGCCCGGTTTTCATTTGCCCATCGGTTTCTACGGCAATGCGACTGCGGAGGTTATTCAGAACTAGGGTTTGATGGGTTTCGGCTAACCCCAATTCCCAGGGCAAACCGGCGTGTTTAATCGAGGTTTGGGGCGAAGCGCCGGTTCCCCCGTCAAAGCCGGACACTAACACGACATCGGCATGGGCTTTGGCGACCCCAGCGGCGATGGTTCCCACGCCCACCTCGGACACGAGTTTGACACTGATCCGGGCCTCCCGGTTGGCGTTTTTGAGGTCGTGGATTAGTTCGGCGAGATCTTCAATCGAATAGATGTCATGGTGGGGTGGTGGGGAAATTAAGCCCACGCCAGGGGTGGAATGGCGCACCTTGGCGATCCAGGGATAGACCTTGAGACCGGGCAATTGGCCGCCTTCACCGGGTTTTGCCCCCTGAGCCATTTTGATTTGAATTTCCTTGGCTTGGGACAGGTACAAACTGGTGACACCAAAGCGACCGGAGGCCACCTGTTTAATGGCACTGTTTTTAGAATCTCCCTGCTCATTGGTCCAGGTGTACCGTTCGGGATCTTCGCCCCCTTCCCCGGTATTGGATTTGCCGCCGATGCGGTTCATGGCGATCGCCAAGGCTTCATGGGTTTCTTTAGAAATAGAACCATAGCTCATCGCCCCGGTTTTAAACCGCTTCATGATCGCCTCAATGGGTTCGACTTCATCGAGGGGGATGGGTTCGCGCTCTTTAAAGGTCAGCAGATCCCGTAGGCGGAATTGTTTTTTGCCTTGGTCATTCACCAGGGCTGCATATTGGCGATACCGCTCATAGTCCCCGTCTCGCGCGGCTTGTTGTAGCAGATGGATGGTTTCTGGGGCCAGTAAATGTTCTTCACCATCCTTGCGCCATTGGTATTCACCCCCGACATCCAGGGTTGGAGTTGCATCGGGGCGATCGCGAAAGCCCGCATGGTGACGTTGCAGGGCTTCAGCGGCAATCACGCCCAAATCGATCCCTTCCAAGCGAGAAGCAGTCCAGGAGAAATAGGTATCCACGACGCTGTGGTGCAGGCCGATCGCCTCGAAAATTTGCGCCCCGCGATAGCTTTGGATCGTGGAGATGCCAATTTTTGAGCCGATTTTAATCACGCCCTTGGTAGCCGCTTTGACGTAGTTTTTCAGCGCTGTTTTAGCGTCTATCCCTTTCAGCAATCCGTCCTGAATCAGGGTTTCAATGCTTTCAAAGGCCACATAGGGGTTAATGGCACCGCAACCATAGCCCAACAGCACTGCAAAATGATGCACTTCGCGGGGTTCGCCGGATTCGAGGACTAGGCCGACGCGGGTGCGGGTTCCATTGCGGATGAGGTGGTGGTGCAGGCCCGACACGGCTAACAGGGCGGGAATCGGGGCATGGCTCTGATCTAGACCGCGATCGCTCAAAATGAGGATATTTTTACCAGCGGCGATCGCCTCATCGGCGGCAGTAAACAGAGTCTCTAACGCGGTCTGCAACCCGTCCACCCCTTGACTGGCCTCAAACAAAATCGGTAGGGTTTGGGATTGGAACCCTCGCAGATTCACCCCTTTTAACTGAGCCAGTTCCGCATTGGTGAGAATGGGGGTGGGGAGTTGGATCAGTTGACAGCTTTGGGGTTCGGGTTTCAGCAGGTTGCCCTCGGAGCCGATGGTGGTGATGGCAGAGGTGATAATTGCTTCTCGGATTGAATCAATGGGGGGGTTGGTGACTTGGGCAAACAGTTGTTGGAAATAGTCGTAAAGCAGTTTCGGGCGATCGGACAGGGCCGCTAAGGGGGTATCCGTCCCCATCGCGCCTACCGCTTCGACACCATTTTGAGCCATGGGGCTGATCAACAGCCGCAATTCCTCAAAGGTGTAGCCAAAGGCCTTTTGATGGGCCAACAGGTCCGATTTGAGGTTAGGCGCCGGTTCCGCCGCCGGTAAATCGGCTAAATCCACCCGGTATTGATTTAACCAATCCCGGTAGGGGTGGGCGCTGGTGATGTCCTGTTTAATTTCTTCATCGGCCACAATCCGCCCCTGCTCCATATCCACCAGGAACATTCGCCCAGGTTCGAGGCGACCCTTGAAGGCAACTCGCTCTGGCTCAATGGGCAATACCCCGGCTTCGGAGGCCATAATCACCAAATCATCATGGGTGACGTAGTAGCGGGAGGGGCGCAAACCGTTGCGATCCAACACTGCCCCCATCATGGTGCCATCGGTGAAGGCAATGGACGCGGGACCATCCCAGGGTTCCATCAAGCAGGCGTGGTATTCATAAAAGGCCTTGCGCTCATCGCTCATGGATTCATTGGCGGCCCAGGGTTCGGGGATCATCATCATCATGGCGTGGGGCAATGACCGACCCGCCAAGGTCATGAGTTCCAGGGTGTTGTCAAAAATGGCGGAATCACTGCCGTCCATATCGATGATGGGCTGGATGGCTTTGAGGCTGTCGCCAAACAGTTCTGAGGCGAAGAGGCTTTGGCGGGCGTGCATCCAGTTGATGTTGCCCCGGAGGGTGTTGATTTCGCCGTTGTGGGCGATGTAGTGGTAGGGGTGAGAGCGCTCCCAACTGGGGAAGGTGTTGGTGCTGAAGCGTGAATGCACCAAACCGAGGGCGCTGGTAAACCGTTCATCGTTCAAATCGGGGAAATAGCCGCGCACCTGAGGCGGGGTGAGCATCCCTTTATAGACGATGGTGCGGCTGGACACACTGGTGGAATACCAGGATGTATCGACGCCGGAGCGATGAATTTCGTGGTGCGATCGCTTGCCAATCACATACAATTTACGCTCGAACCCCAAATCATCGGCAATATCGGGGTTGCGACCCATAAACACTTGTTGGATAAACGGCTCACTGTTCCGTGCCGTTTGGCCCAAATCGCTATGGTCGGTTGGCACATCCCGCCAACCGAGGACGGTTTGCCCTTCTTCTGTGACGATTTTTTCAAAGATGTCTCGACCCTTTTGGCGAATCCCCGGATCCCGGCTGGCAAAAAACATCCCTACGCCGTACTGGCCCGGAGCCGGAAGCGTGATCCCCAGGTCCCGGGCTGCCGCTTGGAGAAAGTTGTGGGGCAGTTGGGTGAGAATCCCCGCTCCATCTCCGCTGTTGGGTTCGGCCCCTACGGCTCCCCGGTGTTCGAGGTTGACTAGGATCGTTAGGGCTTGATCAACAATGCTGTGCGATCGCACTCCCTTCATCTGCACGATGAACCCAACCCCGCAGGCATCATGCTCTAGCTGTGGATCGTATAAGCCTTGTTGTCGTGGTTGTTTGATATTAGTCATGGATGCAATTCGTGAAGGGAAACAGTGATTCGCAAAGGTAGAGATACGGTCTGAGTTTTAGAATTCTCGCTCTAAAAGCTGGAAAAGGCGATCATTCTTAATAAAATGATCAAATTTAAGTGGCATAGCCTCGTCATCTGTTGTTGCAAATTGTTGCAGATTGTTGCAGAGGTTAGTCAAGCTGTGATTATGGGCAAACGATGACATCAAAACTATACCCAGTCTGACATTACTCCATTTTTATTGTCAGGAAAAATAGTTTTTTCACTGTAAAATTGGTCACAAAATCCGATCTCCTTGACCGATCTAGGATCGCGAGAGTTGAGAAAGAATAATCAACTGTCGATCGCTACTATCGAT
>SIHH01000022.1:18999-26682 GCA_004299065.1 Phormidium sp. SL48-SHIP
GCTACTGTCGATGGCTACTGTCGATCGCGGCTCTAAGGCAAATCTTGATTTAGCCTGATTGAGCTTGAGGTTAGGCAAGAATTTCCCTTGCAGGCTATGTAGTTAATAGCCGTAAGGGTCGTCAGGTTCGGGGATGGGTTCTAGGCTCTCGGCGGCGATAATGACTTGGCGGCGGTCTTCAAGGCGGCCGGACTTCATTTCCCCGCGAATTTGCACCCAACTATCGGGTTCAAAGTCTTGGCGGGAGGTTCCGGGGGGAAGTTGCACGGGAAGCCCGACGGGATAGGCGTCGGCAGCGCAACAGGTAATCATGAACCGGGCCACAATCATTAGGTTGTCGTCCAAGTCGGGGGGATGGA
This sequence comes from Phormidium sp. SL48-SHIP, assembly GCA_004299065.1. Taxonomy (GTDB): domain Bacteria; phylum Cyanobacteriota; class Cyanobacteriia; order Cyanobacteriales; family Geitlerinemataceae; genus Sodalinema. Next base: position 19,359 of record SIHH01000022.1, read on the forward strand.
CGATAAAGCCGTCAACCTTGACGGGATCTCCGGCGTAAGCGTCGGGTTCGGGATAGACGCTGAGGGTCCGGGTCCAGTCGACGATGCTGCGGTCTTCGGGGTTGTTGGCCCCCCGGAAGCTCTCGGGTTCTACCCGTGTCATGGAGAGAAAGTCGGTGACGCCGCGATCGAGGGCCACTTGGCTGGCGAAGGGACGCGGGGTAAAGACGAGGGCGATGCAGGCTGAGGCCAGCAGTAGGCCGGTACTCCAGCCGGGGGGAAAGAGGCTGATATGTTGTTGGGGGGCTTCGGGACTCCCTCGCCGCGATCGCAGTTGTAGGGCTTTCCAGGCTGCAATGAGCAAAAAGCAAATCCCGGCGAGAATACAGAGCCAGGCGTAGGCGGGATGGATGAGAATCCGCAGTTTCCCGGTTAGCCAATACTGCATCATCACCACTCCCCAAAGAAAGAGGGTGATGATATCTAACCAGATTACCCAGTTCTGAAGCCGGGGGGAACGCGATCGCCCCGGAGGTTTGGACTGAGAGGGAGTCACCATAGAATAAACGGCTAGGATACGGCTAGGATACGGCTAGGATAACGCTTCGGTCATGAGAACGAGGGGTTGGAGTTCATGGTCGTCTTGGGCGCTGACATGGTCGGCGATGCGATCGCGGATGGTTTGCGCCATAATCCGGTTAATTTTACGGACACTGGAGCGCCCATCGAGTTGATAGAGGACTTCATAGACCCGTTGCACTTGAGTTTTACGGGTTTTGGGGTCGGTGATGGTCTTTTTCTTTTTGCGGGTGTAGACGGCGGGTTTTTCGGCTCGTCCCCAATAGAGTTTATAGATGTCGCGATCGAGGTTGGCGACGCAGCGGATTTGGGGGAGTGAGGGGATATCCAGGCTCATGGACCCATCTTCGAGGCGATGAATCTGGAAATAGCCCCAATGTTTTTCTTGACGGGCGATGGCTCGATCAATAGCCAGTTTCAGTTGCATCAGAACGTCGTCGTCGCGGAGGGTGTCAGGGGTGAAGGTCATAAAAGGCAAGAGGCAAGAGGCAAGAGGCAAGAGGGGGAATGGGGAACAGGGAACAGGGAACAGGGAACAGGGAACAGGGAATAGGGAATAGGGAACAGGGAACAGGGAACAGGGAATGGGGAACAGGGTGTTCCTAATTCTATCAGTTTGGTCCTGTCTTGTCGGACTCGTTGACGGGGTATGGCACAATGGCGATCGAGACCTTTTGAGAGAACGTTGACTGATTCTATGGAACTTTCGCAATTGAAACAGGAACTTCAACTGTTGTCGGAACGCCTGGGTAAAACCCAGGAGTATCTTTGACCTACCTGCACTGACGGCCAAAATTAAAGATTTAGAACAACTGGCGACCCAGCCGGATTTCTGGGATGATGCCGATCGCGCTCAGCAGATTATGCAGGATCTCAATGACCTCAAATCCAATCTGGAGCAGTATGACACCTGGGTTGAGAGTTTGGAAAATGCTCAAACGGTGGTGGAACTGCTGGCTGATGAGGAGGATACGTTTGATGAGGGGTTGATGGCTGAGGCGGTGCAAACCTTAACGCGCTTGAACCGGGAGTTGGAACAATGGGAGTTTCAACAGATGCTCTCGGGTGAGTATGACAAAGGCGGTGCGGTGTTGACCATCAATGCTGGGGCCGGTGGTACGGATGCTCAGGATTGGGCGCAGATGTTGCTGCGGATGTATACCCGTTGGGGAGAACAACAGGGCTATCGGGTTGAGACGATGGAACTGTCGGAAGGGGATGAAGCCGGGATTAAGTCGGTCACTCTGGAGATTCGGGGCCGTTACGCCTATGGTTATCTCAAGTCGGAGAAGGGAACTCATCGTTTGGTTCGTATCTCGCCCTTTAACGCCAATGGGAAACGCCAAACCAGTTTTGCTGGGGTGGAAGTGATGCCGATTTTGGATGGTTCGGTGACGCTGGATATTCCGGATACGGATCTCGAAATTACCACCTCGCGCTCGGGGGGTAAGGGCGGACAGAATGTGAATAAGGTCGAGACGGCGGTGCGGGTGTTGCATAAGCCGTCGGGGCTGGCGGTGCGCTGTACTCAGGAGCGATCGCAGCTTCAGAATAAGGAGAAGGCCTTGGCGTTACTGAAGGCGAAACTTCTGGTGATTGCTGAGTCGCAACGGTTAGAGGAGATTGCTGAGATTCGCGGTGATATGGTTGAAGCCGCCTGGGGGAACCAAATCCGCAATTATGTCTTCCATCCTTATCAGATGGTGAAGGATTTACGCACGGGTGTAGAAACGACCCAGGTTGATGATGTGATGAATGGGGAACTTGACCCCTTTATTGAGGCCTATCTGCGTCAGGATAATCAGCTTGTGGAGGCGGTGGCGACTCAACCTTAGGCGATCGCCCAGTCCTATTACCATAAAATCAAAAATATGTCAACCCCCAATTCCCTAAAAACCAGGGTACTGAGGATAAACCGCTTCATTGCCGGGTTTATCGTCCTTGGGGGACTTTTTCTTAGTCTTGCTCTTTTGGCTCCTATTCCGGCACGAATTACGCCTCCCACGCCTCTGAATGACCCGGTGACGGTCTGGGTGATTGGCTATCCGGTCACGCCCCTGTTCTATCACAACAGTTTGATGTTGCCGGATGAGTCGGGGGAATGGCGGGAATACTCCTTCGGCGATCGCGCGGTCTATGCCAACAATCAGGGACGACTGATCAATCTGGCCCAGGCGGTTCTCTATCCCACTCCTGCCGTTTTCGGACGACAGACGTTTGATTCGACGCAATGGCAGCAACGTCAACAGCGAAGCCGCGATGGGGGACAACGGTTGCGTCTGCACGTCGAGCGATCGCGGGTCAGGGCGCTACTCGACCAATTAGAGCAACGTTATCACGCCGCCGAGGTCACGCCTCAATACAATCCCAAAGTTGATTTATACTTCGTCCCCGATGAGCGGTACTATGCCGGTTGGCAGACCTGCAACCATATCGTTGCCCGCTGGCTGCGCCAGCTTGACTGCCAAATTCGGGGTTGGGTCTTTTCGGGTCAATTTAAGCTGAACTAGCTCTTAGGTTCAGATTCCTGGCTCTCTGGGGTGCTGTTGTCCTTCTTTTCAGACGACTCAGATGGGTCGGGTTTGGCTGCTTTTTCGGCTTTGGCGGCCTCCCGTTCGGCTCGCTTCTTGCGATCGGCTTCTAAGATATCAGCCATAACGCTTTGAGCCTGTTCCATTTTCTCTAAGTTACCGCGATAGAGTTCCAAGTCTTTACGCAGCTTCTCGTCAGGAACCTTGAGGCTGGCCCCCAATTGGTTGAGAATATCGGCGAGTTGCTTGTCTTGACTGAGTAACTCAGCGTCGATGGCTTCAATGGCGCTGAGTAAGCCAATGGCCAGGAGACGACAATACTTAAAGTTTTCTCCGGCGGCAAACTGACGAATTTGTTGCACAAAGGCGTTATCGGCGCGGCTGGAGTCCGCTTCACTGGCCATGGCCAACAAATCCTCCTTGGACAGCTGCGCGGCCGCTTCACGTATCATCGCCGCATCGCGATGATATTGGTCAGGATCACCGCCGGTGGCCCGACAGAGTGCGGCAAAGATAGAGTCGCGATCTTGCTCTGGCCGGTAGCCGTTCATGAAGCGATCGAACGCTGAAACGACCCCGAGGGCATAGACCGGATTATAGGTAAAATCTACATTGACCGAGAGCAAGTGCATCTCGACCATCATTTCCTCGACCACACGACGATACAGGGAATTGATCGGACGAGTGTGAGTTTTATAAAAATCTCGTTTAGTATCGGAGACAGTACGAACGTTATCCACGGGGCGTTAGGGGAAGATTCAAGTTAGTTTACATTTTGACGGTTTCACGACGATTTGCCAAGTCTAGGAGGCTGAAATCGTATCAAACGTGACCGATTGGCTGGTGAGAACCGTTGGCTGGCAATCTTCGAGGAATGGGAGCGAGAGCCAAGTGTGCCAAGGGGTTGAGTCTCGTCTCGGGGCCAACCTCTCCACGCCACCTCCCTCAATCGAGGGAGAGTCGGGGGAAATCGCCCGCTCAGTTCAACAAGAGACAGCCCCCAACCAGCGATGCTGAGGAGATAACATCCCTCAAGCTGCTGTTGGGGTGATCAGCCCTTGGACTCAAGCGGGCGATTTGAGAGCGCGGAAGGAAGGCTAAACTAGCTGGCAACGTTACGGGGAACTCCCTCTAGGGCTTCTTCTTCCGTCTCAAAAATTTCGAAGACCGAATCCATCATCGTGACTTCAAACACGAGTTTTGCTTCTGGGTGAACATTGCAAATTCGGAAACTACCTTTAACTTTGTCGGCGTCGCGCATTCCGGCCACCAAAGACGTCAGCCCTGAACTGTCAATAAAATTGACTTGTCCAAGGTTGACGACGACATGGCGGCTGAGTTTGGAAATGCACTCCTGAAGCTTGAGGCGAAACTGCCAAGCCGTCGTGATATCCAGTCGTCCGGCTGGTGCCAGAACGATGACAGTTGTCCCGTCTTGAGTGGTATGAGTTTTCTGCTCGATGTGGATCACTGACCCTTCCTCGCACTTACTAACAATGGGGATTCACGGGCGGTGAGAAACCGGACTCGGAACACTCCCCTGTTGGCATACACTACCAGATTAGTGACGATTCAGCTTCACCCCCCACGGAGATTCCCCTAGTTAGTGTCATCCTAACCTAGATTGACTCAGACGTAGCAGTGGAGTTGGCCCAATCTTGGGGTTTGAGGAATTCCTCGTAGAGTTGAGCTTCGGGAGTTCCGGGTTCGGGTTCATAGCCGTATTCCCAGCGAACTAAGGGCGGGAGGGACATGAGGATGGATTCGGTCCGTCCGTTGGTTTGCAGGCCGAAGATGGTTCCGCGATCATAGACGAGGTTAAATTCCACGTAGCGGCCCCGTCGGTACAGTTGGAAGTTGCGTTCGCGATCGCCGTACTCCAGGCCACGACGACGCTCAACGATGGGTTCGTAGGCGGGAAGGAAGGACTGGCCGCAGGATTGGGCTAGGCCAAAGAGGGATTCCCAATCGCGGGGTTCGATGTCCCCGAGTTTTTGGCTATACTCGGCGGCGGGGCCGTCGGGATCGGGACCGCGATAGAGTTGGCCTTGGCCGTCTTGGTAGTCGAAGAAGATTCCGCCAACGCCGCGCATTTCTTGGCGGTGTTTGAGGTAGAAGTATTCGTCGCACCACTGTTTGAAGACGGGATAGTATTCGTTGTGGTGGCGATCGCAGGCGGTTTTCAGGGTTTTATGGAAGTGAGCGGCGTCTTCGGCGAAGGGATAGTAGGGGGTTAAGTCGGCCCCACCGCCAAACCACCAGACGGGACCGGCTTCAAAGTAGCGATAGTTGAGGTGGACGGTGGGAATGTAGGGGCTACGGGGATGCAGGACCATGGAGGTTCCGGTGGCGTAAAATCCATGGCCTTCGGCTTCGGGCCGTTGTTTGAGAATTGAGGGGGGGAGTTGGTCGCCAAAGACTTCTGAGAAGTTGACTCCTCCTTGTTCAAAAACGTTTCCTTCACGAATCACCCGCGATCGCCCGCCGCCGCCTTCGGGACGTTCCCAGGTATCTTCGCGAAATTGACCGCCGCCATCAATGCGTTCTAAGCCAGCACAGATACTATCTTGCAGCTCTTTCATAAAGGCACTAATTCGGGACTGGGAATCTTCTGGGGGACGAGTTGACTGGGGTGAGATGGAAGGCGTTGACGTTGAACTCATGATTTTTGTTAAGAAAAGTTGCAGTAAGCTACGAAACATTACAAAAGGCTGCGATCGCCCAGCGAGCGAGGGCGGCTGAGGCAAAGCGCTAGACCGTTCTCCTCGCCGTTGATCTCGGGTCAACCCTTGTCAATGCTAGGCTAGAGGGAACGGCCATCCCGCATTATAGAGAATGGTCTTGAACATTTTCATCGTTGTTCAAAAATGTATAGTTTTAATAATAAAACGATACAAGGCTAAACCCTAGCCCCAAAGCCGTCCCTATTGGAACACATCTGGCAAACCCAAACAGAAGAGGAGACATCTGTGAACTTGACTTCAAGTAATGCACTGACCCCTGACGCCGTACTCAAGGTCCTACAACCGGTTCAAGATCCCGAACTCAATAAGAGTCTGGTGGACTTGAACATGATCCGCCAGGTCACCATTGACGGTGGAGTCGTCAGTTTTACCCTGGTGTTAACCACTCCGGCCTGTCCGCTACGGGAGTTCATTGTCGAGGATTGCGAAAAAGCGGTGCGAACTCTACCCGGCGTCGAACAGGTGCAGGTTGAGGTGACCGCAGAAACCCCGAAACAGCCCTCACTCCCCGATCGCCAAGGCATTGATGGCGTCAAAAATATCATTGCTATCTCCAGCGGTAAGGGAGGCGTCGGCAAAACCAGTGTCGCCGTCAACATCGCCGTGGCCCTAGCCCAAACTGGCGCCAAAATCGGACTCCTCGATGCCGATATCTATGGCCCCAATGGTCCGAATATGCTCGGTCTCGGCGATGCTAAAGTCATGGTGCGCGAAGGGGCTGACGGCAAGGAAGTCCTAGAACCGGCCTTCAATCATGGCGTTAAACTGGTGTCCATGGCCTTCCTGATTGACAAGGATCAGCCCGTGATTTGGCGCGGCCCAATGCTCAATGGCGTGATTCGTCAATTTCTCTATCAGGTGCAATGGGGGGAACTCGATTATCTGATCGTGGATATGCCCCCAGGAACCGGCGACGCTCAACTCACCCTGGCTCAAGCGGTTCCTATGGCTGGGGCGGTCATTGTCACGACGCCGCAAACCGTGGCGCTGCTTGACTCGCGCAAGGGCTTAAAAATGTTTGAACAGCTAGGGGTTCCCGTTTTAGGCATCATCGAGAATATGAGCTATTTTATCCCCCCGGATCTCCCCGATCGCCAGTATGATATTTTCGGCTCCGGTGGCGGCGAGAAAACGGCCACGGAACTCAATGTCCCGCTTCTGGGACGGGTTCCCTTGGAAATTCCGCTACGAGAAGGCGGAGATGCGGGGATTCCCATTGTCGTCTCTCACCCTGAGTCTGCCTCGGCTCAAGAGTTGATGCGCGCGGCCAAACAAGTGGCGGCCAAAGTCTCGGTGGCTGCCTTCTCGAATCGCTAGGACACGATTCACTAGGACACGATTCACTAGGACACCATCAGGAGACGGCCAGGCGTAGGGGCGTAACACCTTACTCTTGCCCGAAGAGGGCGACCAAAGACCAAAGGTACGCCCCTACGTCTTGCCTCTTGCCTCTTGCCTCTTGCCTCTTGCCTCTTGCCTCTTGCCTCTTGC
>SIHH01000274.1:0-3151 GCA_004299065.1 Phormidium sp. SL48-SHIP
ATAGGAACGACTCTAGTTTTCATTTTCGATCAGGTCTGAGGCCGATCGCACCTCGTCTTGATAGCCAAACGACCAAAGACTTGATGCAGCTTCAGCACGAGTGACCGGTTTTTTGGGTTGCAAGAGAGTAGTGTAGCCAAAGACCCGACGGATATTCGAGTGTTCTCCATTCTCAAAATCCGCCAAGACGGCATCCAAGGCCTCAGCACTAATACGAGTAGCATCCTGAAAGCCCCAGGTCTCCTCAATCGCCTCAACGGTGGCATCAGGTAGGCCGCGACGCACATCGAGGGGGACTTTCCAATGCAGCAGGTCTTCTCGTAGCAATGGGTCATCGGGGCGAAACAGGGCCGTTGTTGCACCGCTACCGGTATCATTACCACTCATCGGACTCTCACTGAGGGGACTCGGGATAATCCCAGCTTCGGCTAATCCCTGAACCACGGCAAAGTCAGGATGGCTTCGAGGCATATCTTGAAACGCCGGTTCACTGCTGTCACGAGGTTGACGCAGTTGTTGGACGGATTGGTCGGCATAGAAACGGTTGTTGGCCTGCATCAGCCAACGGGCATAGTCTCGCCGTGTCATTGCCTCCTCGGGGCCAAAGCGATCGCCCTGGACTGGAGATAAGATGCCCAATTGGGCCACATCCTGGACGTAGGGGGTCAGGGGGTCGGAAACGTTGTCTAAATCACTAAACTCAGTGGTCTGTGAGGGCTGTTGATCTGGGGGAGATGGCGTGGCCTGAGGTTCTGGATTCTCGGCCGGGTTGTCTGGAGTTGGCGAGGCTTGGGGGGTCTGGTTGTCTTCGGGGTCTGTTTGACTCAGGGTTGAGGGAGAACTGGGATAGGTCAGTTCAATCTCGGTGGTGTTCTCAGCCTCGGCGGTGCTGTCCTCGCCCGTCGTCTCACTGTTCTGGGGGCGAATCTCAACGGTCAGGGGCCAGTCTTGGCCATTGATGCGACCGGTTGCTGCCAGTTGAAGGGTCTCTCCTTCGGTTTCATCGCGATCGAGTTGCCAATTGTCCCCTTGCAAGCGACCTCGATAAAACTCAGCAATTACCTCGGCTGGGTCGTCACTTTGCCAACGACTGCGGAGGCGATCGCCGTTGAGTTCGGTGGTCTCTAGCCAGGTAGCCGGTTGATATTGGGGCAGTTCCGGTGGTAGCCGTTCTAACTCCGGTGCATCGGGAATGGCGGCGGTTTCCGTCGGCTGAGGACTGGGAGTTGATCGCTCCAGTTGAGGATCTGCGGCAAAGGAATCTTCTAAGGATTGGCCGTCGGGACCATTGGCACAGGCCGTCAGGGCCATCAGACTCATCAGGACGGACAGTTTCAACGCCGATGGTTTCAACGCAGAGAGGTTTAACGCAAACAGGTTCAACACAATTATTTCAGCGCGTTAATGGCATAGTTGAGATAAAACTTAAGTTCTGTCGCGGCGCTGGGGGAGAGTTTGAGTCCGGCACTGCCGCGATCGCGAATATATTTAAAGATATCGGCTTTGACGCCAGCCACGGCGGCGGTTCGATTGGGCGAGCGTCCCCATTCGTCAAAGGGACTGGTATTGCCAACCACTAAGCAATATTGAATTAAACATAAATCCCGGTCAATGGCCCGATCAAGATCGGCGGTTCCGGCAGCGGAACGAGGGAGTAGGGTTTCGATGACATCGCGGACGAGATCCTGGTGGTAGATGGCCAATTTCTCCGCTGCTTCCAAACGGGCCTCGGCTCGTTCTAGGGGAAGCTTGGCGGCGGCTAAATCCGCATCATCGAGGAAGCGTCCAGCCACTTCAGCCATGGCCAGGATGGGCGTTAGGGCAGATTTCATGGGGTGTTGGCTTTGGGGGTATTGGCTTGGGGTTAACTCGTTAACGAAGGGCAGCAATGGCAATCTCAAAATACTCGGAGATTTCTTGAACTAACGCCAGCTTGATATCGGCGGGACCATCGCTGAGTACGGGGTCAAGTTGAGCGAGGGTTGCCGTTTTCATCTCGACTATGGCACGAACGGCGGCTGAGAGGGGAACGCCCAGGGTTTGATAGGTTTGCTTCAACCCCTCTAAACAACGATCTTTAAGGATGGCGGAGTCGCCGGCCAGTAGGGCGTAGCTGACGTAGCGCAGGATAAATTCACCGTCGCGAATACAGGTGGCCATGCGGCGGCTGGGGTAGCAGTTGCCCCCCCGTTGAATTAACTCGGGGTTTTCGGACACCATGGCGGCGATGGCTTGGGCGACAATGTCGTTGGCTTGTTGGCGCATCACTTCAACGGCGGTAATCCGTTGGGCGTGACTGGCGGCGAATTGACGCAGACGGGCAAGGCGATCGCCCTCGACGTAGGCGGTTTGGGCCTCAGCGTCGAGGACAGCGCGAGAAAATGAATCCAACACGGTTTGGCGAAAAACGACAAGAGACGTTTATAAAGCGGCATCTAATAGTGTAGCAACGACGCGATGGTCTGGATCTTGGCGCAGTTGCTCTAATGCGGCTTCGGCGCGCCCATCGCCGAAGTGGCGTAAGCCGTGAGCGACTCGCGCTCGCAGTTGCCATTGGGGGCTGTCGGCTTGGGAGAGGAGTAATTCTAGGGCGCGATCGCTCTGCGTGGTTTGGGCGAGGGTTCCTAAGCCATCGAGGGCGGTTTCACGGACTAAGAGGTTGCGATCGCTCAATCCCTGTTGGCACAACTCTAACAGCACCTCGGGATAGGGCATCTCCATCATCGAGGCAATAATGCCATGACGCGAAAGCCAGCCGTTATCCTCTTGGAAGAGACGACGTAGGTACGGTACGGATGCTTCACCGTAGAGGGCCAGGGAACTGGCGGCTTCGGCGCGGATATTGGCATCTCCATCCCCCATCATCCCCAGTAAGGCCTCAAACCCGGCTTGGCTGCGTTTACGCCCCAATCCCATAGCCACGAAGGAGCGCACGAGGACTTCGGGATCGCCGACGAGGTTTGTCAGTAGGGGAACGGCTACATCTGGCTCATAGTCTCGTAGGGCTGTTAATCCCCGCATCCGACGTTGGGGATCGTCACTCTGGAGATGACCGCGAATTTCGACTTCGTTCATATCTGGGTTGGTTTTGTCAATTTTTATTTACATTTATTCATAGTTTAACAAAACTGAGAATAAAACCCAGCCCAAC
>SIHH01000274.1:3251-5185 GCA_004299065.1 Phormidium sp. SL48-SHIP
CCAGCCAGAGGCGACGGGGGTTCAGGGACACCTGGCCCGCCGTCGGCTGAGTTAGTCTTCGTGATCTTCAAAGGGATCGGCGAGTTCTTCGGAGGGGGGGCCGAAGGAGACATAGATGCCGTAGGCGGTGATGGCGATCAGGACCGCAGCGGTGGAAATACTAAGAACTGTTGCAGGTTCCATAAATAAGATTCAAAAATGAGATAGCTTCCTCTATAATATTACGAAAACTTAAGATTTTTCACAGAGCGTACAACTTTAGGTTAAACACATGGCACAACAAACACGTCTCGGCGATATCCTCAAACCCCTAAACTCCGAATACGGGAAAGTCGTTCCCGGCTGGGGAACCACCCCTTTGATGGGAGTGTTCATGTTGCTATTTTTCGTGTTCTTGCTGATTATTCTGCAAATCTACAACTCGTCCTTGCTGATTGAAGGCGTGGACGTGGATTGGGCGAATCTGAGCCGCTAGGTTGCTGCTCGGGTCCCCAAATTAAACGAAATCCCGGTCTAACCGGGATTTTTTATCGGTACAGGCTACGGTGGATGGCGATCGCGCCCGGCTGAGCCTCCATGCGCTACCCTTAATGTGGACATCCCAGGAGTTGCAACGATGAATATTTTTGGCATTGGTTTACCTGAAGCAATTGTGATTTTGGTGATTGCCCTGCTAATCTTTGGCCCGAAAAAGTTACCCGAAATTGGCAGTAGCCTGGGAAAAGCTCTCCGTAGCTTCCAGGATGCTTCCAAGGAGTTTGAGACTGAATTAAAACGCGAAAGCCAACAAATCAAGGCTCAACAGAGCCGGGAGATGGCTGAATCTGAGGGATCTGCGGCCTCGTCTGAGCCAGCGGCGTCTAACGCCAGTACCGCCAATTCAGCTAATTCTGGCCAGGATTCGGCTACCTAAGCTCCAGAACGCTCCTTTTATCGATTCCTCTTTTGTTAACGTCCCGTTTCTGACTACCTTTTCTGAATACTTTCTGAATACCTGTGAGTGCTTCCTCGACACCGATTTTAGTTCCCCATCTGATCGTCGGACTGGGTAATCCTGAGCCGAAGTACGATCGCACCCGTCATAATATCGGCTTTGCGGCGGTTGATGCCTTGGCGCGATCGTGGCAAATTCCCTTGGCCGCGCAGCGTAAGTTTAAGGGAGAGTATGGGGATGGCATGGCGATCGCGGGCCGCACGGTGCGTCTGCTCAAACCCACCACCTATATGAACCGCTCCGGGGAATCGGTACAAGCGGTACTGAATTGGTATAAACTTTCCCCCGCCTCGGTTCTGGTGGTTTACGATGATATGGACTTACCGGTGGGACGCATTCGCTTGCGTCTGGCGGGATCAGCCGGCGGCCATAATGGCATGAAATCGATTATTTCCCATTTAGGAAGCCAAGCGTTTCCTCGGCTACGGGTGGGAATTGGCAAACCGCAAGGGGGAGGAAATCCCTCGATTTCCCATGTTCTCGGCAAGTTTTCCCCTCAAGAGAACCAAGTCATGGGGGAGGTGATGGTGTTAGTGCGTGATGCGATCGAACTCAGCCTCAAAGACGGGGTTGAAAAGTCCATGAGTCTTTACAACAGCCGTAATCTGGCCACACCATCAAGGTCTAACCCCTCTAACTAACCCATTGAGACGACATCGAGACGACAGGTTGAGTTCTTCTCCAAATTTGCCCCAAACGACTGCCTATCTGCGCGTGACTGACTGTTCCTGGGAAGGAGGAACCCTACAGGGAGAGGTCACGGCGGGTTCGTTTACCTGGGAATTTTGTTGGCTATTTAGTCAATCTCGCCTGGATATCGAACCCTCTCGCGGACGGGCCTTAATTCAAGAACCCCTCGGCCGCTTTCTTGAACAGCGAGACTATCAACTCGAACCAGGCGGCGATTATCAATTCACGATTCGCGCTGTTATCTAAGGTT
>SIHH01000275.1 GCA_004299065.1 Phormidium sp. SL48-SHIP
TGTTCCCTTCTTTTGCCTCTTGCCTATTGCCTCTTGCCCCTTTCCCCCTCCCCCATGTACCGCCTCCACCTCTATCCCTACGAACGCCCCTTCCGTCAACCTCTGCAAACCCATCATGGTCCCTGGACTCGACGGCGGGGGATTCTCCTGCAACTAACCGATGCCCAAACCGATCGCCAACAGCGGCAAGGCTGGGGTGAAATTGCCCCTCTGCCGGAATTTGGATCAGAATCCTTAGAAGCGGCCCTCGATTTATGTCAACGCTTTCAGGGCTATCTCACCGTCACAGACACCGACATTCTCACCCTACCCGATCGCTATCCGGCCTGTCAGTTCGCCCTAGAATCCGCCCGAGAAGCCCTGGAGAATCCATCGAATGCCCCACCACCGCCACAACCTCACTGTCATCTCCTCCCCACCGGGGAAGCCGCCTTACACCAACTCGAAACGACCCCCAGCCACCATTGGGGACCCTCACCTAGCTTCAAATGGAAAATTGCCGTCACGGACATTGACCAGGAACAGCATTGGTTTCGGCAACTTCTCTCCCGACTCCCCGCCGCCAGCCGCTTACGACTCGATGCGAATGGAGGTTTGACCTGGAATGAAGCCCAACAGTGGTTAGCGGCCTGCGAGGGACAACCCATTGAATATCTCGAACAACCCTTACCCGTGACCAACCGAGAGGGATTACTCGCCCTACAGCGTCAGGGACTCGTCACCATCGCCCTGGACGAATCTGTGGCCAATCTCTCGGATTTACAGGACTGGTTAACTCAAGGATGGTCTGGGGTTGTTGTGATCAAAGCGGCGATTATTGGGTCACCGCGACGTTTACGCCAACTTTGTCGACAATTTCAGCCAGATCTGGTCTTTTCGTCGGTGTTTGAGACCGCCGTGGGTCGCCAAGCGGCCCTGCGTCTAGCCGCCGACCTACAACAAAAACCCCGCGCCCTAGGGTTCGGCGTGGGGTCTTGGTTTCACGAGACGGACGAGGCATTTGTGGAAAACCAGTTAGCCATGAATTGACCAAGTTCCCTGTTCCCTGTTGCCTGTTTGCCTGTTCCCTTCTTTAACGCCCCACTGGAGGTAAACGACGTTCGGGAGGAATAACAGGACCGGAAGGGACGTTCTCCCCAGTTAAGACAAAATTACGAATTAACCGCGCGGCGGCCCGTTGGGCGAGACTACTGACGATTTCTTGTCCCATCTGTTGGGTTTCGGGTTTCGCCAGGAGTCCGGGAACTAGACGGACAAACTTCATCGGGTCAAATCCTGGGGTATCTTGCACAATCGCCCAGATGCGTTTGATGTGTTCTAGGTTTTGCCGATCTTGGTCGGACATGGGTTGAGTTTTGGGGCGGTTGCCGTTCCGTTTGCCATTGTTTTTGCCATTGTTCAAACCTAGCCAATCGCTGAGGGCAGCATTGGTGTTTTGTACCGCATCGATTGAGAGAAGATCGGCATTTTTGACGATTTCATCGACGAGGCGATCGCGGATTAGTTCTCCCCGTTCAGAAAACAAGAAGTCTAAGGCCTGGTTTAAGGCATTCGCCAAATCATAATCCTCACTCCCCTTGGCATTTCTGAGCAGATTTTCTAAACGGTTCCAACGGAAGCGATCGTCCTTGAAGAGTAGTTCCTGTAAGGAATTACGCAATTGAGGAGAGGTGTCAGTCAGGAGCCGTTTGGCAACATAAGGATAAGCTTTACTTAATACCTTGAAATCTGGATCAACATTGATGGCAATGCCCTCCAAGGTTACCAAAGAGCGAATGATTAAGGCATAGTATGCCGGGACTTTGAAGGGATATTCATACATCAACTCCGAGAGTTTATCGGTAATGCTCTTGAAGTTGAGTTCAGCAACGCTCGCTCCCAAGGCGTTATTAAATACCTCTGACAATGCCGGAATAATCGGAGTTAAATCTGTATCTTCCGAGAGAAATTCCAGTTTGATGTAATCATTGGCTAAGCCTTCAAAGTCACGGTTCACCAAATGCACCACCGCTTCAATGAGACCATAGCGTTGATAGGGTTTCACCTCGCTCATCATGCCGAAGTCCAGATAGGCCAACTTGCCATCATCCATGGCTAACAAGTTACCCGGATGCGGATCAGCATGGAAAAAGCCATGTTCGAGGAGTTGTCGTAGAGAACATTGCACCCCGACTTCAATCAAGTAGCGGGCATCAATTCTTTTGGCGGCGATCGCCTCTAAATTGGTGAGTTTTGTCCCAGCAATCCACTCCATCGTCAACACCCGACGACGAGTGTATTTCTCATAAATTCGGGGAACATAAATATCCCGCAAATGACCATAGAGATGGGCAAAGCGTTCGGCGTTCTGGGCTTCATGACTATAGTCCATCTCCTCGAAAATGCGGGACGCAAATTCATCGAGAATGGCCACTAAGTCACTGCGTAGCCGTTTGACTCGTTTCTGCACCCAGATGGCCAAACTACGCAACAGATAGAGATCCAGGGCAACTCGTTCCAGCAGATCGGGCCGCTGCACTTTCACGGCGACCGCTTCGCCGGTTTTCAGTTTTCCTTTGTACACTTGTCCCAAGGATGCCGCAGCAACGGGGTTTGCCGAGATTTCAGCGTAAATCTCTCCGGGTGAAGCCCCGAGTTCTTCTTCAATAAAGCGGAACGCCACCTCGTTAGGGAAGGGGGGAAGTTGATCCTGGAGACGACTGAGTTCTTCGAGGTAGAGGGGGGGAACTAAATCGGGACGGGTCGAGAGAGCTTGTCCAATTTTGATATAGGCTGGCCCCAATTGGGTTAAAATTTCCCGCATTTTTACGGCCCGCCGCCGTTGATTTTTCTGAACCGACCCGGTGCGACGATCCCACCAGAGACTCAGGAAAAAGCTCAAAAAGGGGAAAACAATGTCAAATAGCCGCCCCGCAACATGCCAAAACCGACCCCGATAGCGGGCGGCGACCATTTCGGGGTCATAGCGGAGTCCTTTACCATCATCATCAAAATCCCCCTCGAGTACCGGGTCGGTGAGATCCGAGTCTAGATCCCAATCTGAGGAGGTTTGGGGCGGGGAAATGGTTTTGACATCCATAAATTGCCTTCTGTGTGAGAGTCCTTCACAGATTGTAACAATTTATGGAGAAGGGTAGGCAGACCGGGAAACCGTATTTGGACTCTCGCCTCCGCCTCAGTGAACGCGAATCCCCAGGAACACGTCGTAGAGGAAGCTAAAAAAGCTTTTCCCTTCATGGAAAATCCCCAAGGACTGTTCACAGCCTTTTTCATCTAAGAGGGGCTTGGTGGCGTAGTAAGCCCCTTGATAGCTATACCAAGGGACGGAGGGCCAGAGGTGATGAATCAGGTGGTAGTTTTGTCCCAAAATGAGAACGTTAAGCAGAGGACTGGGATAGACGCGGGCATTGAGCCAGCGATCGCGCTCCTGGAAGGGACGATGGGGCAAATAGTCAAAGAATAAGCCCAATGCTAACCCGACCACTAACGCCGCCGAGAACCAGTAGTTGAGGATATAGCCCACAAAGCCGAATTGAATAGAAATCCCCACCACGGTGATCAGGAACAAACGACTAAAAAACCATTCCCAGAGTTCGTTATGGCGCCAGAGGCGGCGTTTAAAGAAGAAAATCTCGTGATAGAAAAATCGCGCCGCAATCATCCAGAGAGGGCCACCGGTGGAGACAAAATGATCTGGGTCGTTTTCAGGATCATTGACGTTGGCGTGATGCTGCATATGAACTCGTGTAAAGACTGGGAAGGCAAAGCCCAGCATCAGGGCGCTACTATGGCCAAGAACGGCGTTGGCCAGTTTGTTGCGATGGGCCACATGATGAGAGGCATCGTGAATGACCGTACCTGCCATATGGAGTGCGCAGACATTCATTAGGAAACAACACCAATGGGGGATCTCCCAAATCCAATAGCCACACACTGACAGAACGACCAAGCCTGATGCACCCAACATCAGCAGTACGGTGGGATTGATTAATGCTGCCGGTGGACCGAGAAATTCCTTGGGAACCGTCGTGATAGGCTTTGGATCTGAAGCAATTGCAGTCATATGCTTCTTTATAAATAATGATTGCGGAATGTTAACCTTCCGATGGTAACAGGGAAAGATGAATTTTTGTCAAGCAGGGCACAGTTGTTGAGGAGATTGGCCGCCAGGGCAACTTTTCGGGTGGCCCCTGCGTCTAAATTAAATAGCATTCCGATGTTGCTGCGTGGTCTCCGTCCAACTTGAGGGAGTTGTCGGCATCCACGACAGGCGATGAAATTTTCAAAATTACATGACATTTAGAGTTGAACCACTATGTTATCCAATTTTTACTTGACTCACTCTCCCCGCTGGTTGGCCGTCGCGGGCGCAGTCGGGTTAGCGATCGCCATGGCCCCCGGGGCAGTGGCCCAACTCCCAGAAATTCCCGCCGAAGAAACCAGCCCCACGGAACCCACAGACCCTGTGGCGGATGATGTCCGTTTTTCCTGTCGCAACGTCAATGGCGATGTCAATGGCGAGTACACGGTGATGTACCATCCCGACGGTCAGGGCGGGCAAGGCTATGCGTGGGCCACGCCCACCGCCTTAGGGGGAGGCTGGACCCCCGAACGTCGTTGCAACGAAATTAGCCGTCGTCTGGAATCCTATCGTCCTGATGGCCTATTGGAGTTAGGAACCAACGTTGAAAACGGCTATGACGTGATTTGTGTGACCACTCAGGAAAATAGCAGTTGTCGCATTGTTCTGACGGTTCCTCCCGGACAAGATCCCCGACAAACTCGCGATTTGGTGTTTGAGAACATTGTTCTGGCGGATTCTGGAACCTCCACTGATGGCGTGACGGCCCTAACTGGGAGTGATGGGGTAGAAATCGTTGAGGGACTGTTGGGAATCGAACTTCCTGAAGGTCTCGGGGGTCGTCGCTCGTCGCAACCGAGCCGCCAACGCACCTCCTCGAATTGGATCGATTTACGTCCCTTCTTAGCCCCAACCGATGGGGGAACTGGGGGACAACTGCAAAACTTCCGAGGCTCTTCGCCAAGTCCTTCTCCTGAGAATCCTCAACTCGATCCCAGTCG
>SIHH01000276.1 GCA_004299065.1 Phormidium sp. SL48-SHIP
GTAATGGTGGGAATCCCACGCTATATTCTTTGAATTAGCGTGGGAGGATGTCAAGATCGCCATCAATGAAATGGGCAAGACTCTTATGAACGACACCACTCGGGTTAATCCGCATCGTATGGCCAAATCTCCAGGGTTATTGGCGGGGCTGATGACCCTGTCTCTGACGCTACTTCCGGGTTTAGTTCCTGGGGCGATCGCCCTAGAGAGGCTTCCGGCGATCGCCCGCAACACGACTGGGGGAGAGTCGGAGATCCAGATCAGCCGCGATGGCGAGAATACCTATAACTTGGCAGTGACCCTAGAGGCCTCAGCCGAAGAAATTTGGTCTGTGATTGCCGATTATGGCAGTTTCAGCCATTTTTTGCCCAACATCATCTCAAGTGAAATCCTAGAGATTGAAGGGAACCGCCATGTTGTCGAACAAGTCAGTGAGCAACAAGTGTTATTCTTAACCATCAGATCTCGCATACGCACAGAAAACCTAGAAACGGAAAACCAGCGTATTGACTTTCGTCTTTTAGAAGGGGATCTCAATCAACTCGAAGGGTCTTGGATCATTGAAACCACCGAAGATGAACAGACTCTACGCCTAACCCAGACTGTGGCCGTCGCTCCCCCTCCAGGGACTCCTGATCGTGTCTTTCACACGGTATTTCGCCAGTCCCTGACGGACAATTTAGAGGCAATTCGCGATGAAATCCAGCGGCGACAACTGGACTCAACCCCCAACCCCTCCTAACTCGTGTCTCGCTAACCCATCTTGTCGGGTTCTACGTCCGGCCAAGCGTATCTACCGTAACCTTGACCTGCCTGCTGCTGTTTTTCTTCTGCCGCCACTATGACCTCTTCTCCTGACTGGACAGTGGTTCGCAACACCTTTCGTCAAACTTGGGGCTATGCCGATTTCCGTTATCCCCAAGGTGAAGTGGTGCAAACCTTGCTGCAACACCATGACGCACTGGTGGTGTTACCCACCGGAGGCGGAAAATCCATTTGTTTTCAGTTACCGGCGTTATTGCAGCGGGGGGTGACTCTCGTGGTCTCGCCCTTAGTGGCACTGATGGAAAATCAGGTGCAGGCCTTGCGTCAGCGTCGTTTACCGGCGGCGGCCCTTCATAGTGAACTCCCGCGATCGCAGCAACGCACCATCATCAACGCCCTACAAACGCAACAATTGCGCTTGCTGTACCTCTCCCCCGAAACCCTCCTCAGTCCCAAAATCTGGCAGATTCTGCGTCAGCCGACGCTCGGGATTAACGGCTTGATGCTCGATGAAGCTCATTGTTTAGTGCAATGGGGAGACACCTTTCGGCCCGCCTATCGCCGTTTGGGGGCGGTGCGTCCGGCGTTGTTACAAACTCGTCCTCCGGGAACCTCGATTCCCATTGCGGCCTTCACCGCCACCGCCGATCCCACGGCTCAATATACGATCCGGGATGTGTTGCAGTTGCGATCGCCGAAACTGTTTCTCCAAAATCCCTATCGGCCTCACTTAGCCTTATCGGTCATTACCACCTATACCCCTCGCCAACGCAAACAGAAACTGCTTAATTGTCTCAAAGATCACCCCAATCAATCGGGCCTGGTGTATGTCCGGACGCGCAAGGATAGCGAGGAACTGGCCCAACTCCTACAAGATCGGGGGTTTGCGATCGCGGCCTATCACGCTGGACTGAGTCCTGGACAACGGCGGGAGATTGAGCGTCAATGGCTCACGGCTCAGGTTCCGGTGGTGGTCTGTACCTCGGCGTTTGGGATGGGGATTGATAAACCCGATGTCCGTTGGGTGCTACATTTTCATGCACCTTTGTTATTGTCCGAATATGTCCAAGAAATTGGACGAGCGGGACGGGATGGGAAAGCCGCTAAAGCTATCACCCTCGTCAGTGAACCGACGGGATGGCTCGATCCGACGGATAAGCAACGACGACAGTTTTTTGAGCAGCGAGAGCAGTCTCTGCAACATAAAGCCTTTCGCTTAACTCGTCAATTGCCTCGTTCGGGAAGTATCGAGGCGGCGTTGGCGGTGTCTCCTCAGGCGGCCATCGCCCTGTCGTTGCTTCACAGTAGCGGCCAGTTAACTTGGCTCGATCCCTTCCATTACCAAATCCACACCAGCAAACCTCGCCCCAATCCGACCAATCAGCAGGCCATTCAACAGATGCAGGAGTATCTACGCGATCGCCGCTGTCGTTGGCAAGTTATCTTAGAGGCCTTTGGCTTTGGGGGGAGTGCGAAGGCTTGCGGGACCTGCGATCGCTGTCTGAGTCGCACAACCTAACGAATGGGGGAGTCGCAGCTTCAGGGAGGTCTGATACCATGAAACTAGAGGCTGAACGCCCCATCGATGCCTCTGTTGACGTTAAGACTCTAGAAGACTCCATGAGCGATCGCCCTAAAAAAAGGCTGAATTTCCTGCAAATCATCAATATGAGTGTGGGATTTTTCGGCATTCAATTTGGCTGGGCGCTGCAAATGACGAATATGAGTGCCATATTCGAGCATCTCGGCGCACAAGCCGACGAAATCCCCATCCTTTGGTTAGCTGCTCCCCTAACAGGGTTGATTGTGCAACCGATGGTGGGGCATATGAGTGATAATACCTGGGGACCGTTAGGCCGGCGACGGCCCTACTTCCTCTTTGGTGCTATCCTCAGTTCCACGGCCTTGGTCTTTATGCCCCATTCCTCCAGTCTCTGGATGGCGGCGGGGGGGTTATGGATTTTGGACACCTCCAATAATGTCAGTATGGAGCCGTTTCGTGCCTTTGTTGGGGATTTACTCCCCGCTGAACGACGTACTCAAGGCTTTGCAATGCAAAGCTTTTTTATTGGTGCCGGTTCGGTGTTAGCGGCGGCTTTTCCGTGGTTGTTGAATCATCTATTCAACGTCACTAATACCGGCGGCGAACATTCAATTCCGCCGACGATTGAAATCTCTTTTTATGTCGGTGCAGCGGCATTTTTAGGAACCGTTCTTTGGACAGTTTTAAGTACCGAAGAATATCCCCCTGAGGATTTAGAAGCCTTTGAACAGCAAAAAGCTGAACAAGGCGGCTTTGGCAGAGGCGTGGCTGAAATTTGGTCGGCCATTCGGGAGATGCCGGACACCATGCGACAATTGGCTTGGGTTCAGTCGTTTTCTTGGTTGGGAATGTACTGTGTCTTTCTCTACTTTCCTCCGGCAGTCGCTCGCAACATCTTTGGGGCAACCAGCCAAAGTTCTGAACTGTATTCAGAAGGCATTGAATGGGCGGGAATTTGCATTGCGGCTTACAATGCCGTCTGTTTAGTGTTTTCGTTTATTCTACCGAAGTTATCGCGTTTTACGAGTCGCCAGGTCACCCATTGTCTCTGTTTGATTTGTGGCGGTATTGGCTTAATTAGTTTGTGGTTTATTGAAAATCCCTATCTCATTTTGCTGGCGATGGTGGGATTAGGAATTGCCTGGTCTAGTTTGTTGGCGATGCCCTACGCGATTCTCGTGGGGTCGTTACCGGATGAACGGACGGGAGTCTATATGGGTATTTTCAATGCCTTTATTGTCTTACCTGAGATTCTCGCCTCCTTGGGGTTTGGCTGGGTGATGCGATATTGGTTTGATGAAAACCGGATGTTAGCCCTCGTTAGTGGTGGCGTGGCGATGCTGATTGCAGCGTTACTGGTGTTACGGGTTCAGGAGTCTGGGGCGAAAAGCAAGTCCCCAGAAGAAGCTCTGGATTTACCGGCGACCACGAGTGTCGCAGAAGGCTAAAGCCGATTGATGTTAATTGAAAAGGTATAAAGAATGGCAACTGTTCAAGTTAAGAATCTGAACAAAACCTATAATCCGAAGACCATTCCGGTTAAGGATATTAGTTTGACGGTGGAAGACAATGAGTTTCTCACGCTCCTCGGACCATCTGGCTGTGGGAAGTCGACCACGCTACGTTTGATTGCTGGACTCGAAGAACCGACGCGGGGGAGGATTATTATTGGCGATCGCGATGTGACGGGCCTCAAGCCTGGCGATCGCAACATCTCGATGGTGTTCCAAAGTTACGCCCTCTATCCTCACATGACCGTCTATGAAAACATGGCTTCAGCCTTGCGACTGCGCCAGATGGGCGATAGTGAGATTAAGCAACGGGTGAGTGAGGCGTCGCGGTTTCTCGATTTGCGGGAAGATTTGATGAATCGCAAGCCGGGACAGTTGTCTGGGGGACAACGTCAGCGGGTGGCCTTGGGACGAGCCTTGGTGCGTCAACCGGATGTCTTCCTCTTGGATGAACCTCTCAGTAACCTCGATGCGTTGCTACGGGAGCGAGTCCGGGCGGAAATTAAGCAACTGTTTAAGAAACAGAATACCCCAGTGGTCTATGTGACTCACGACCAAGTTGAAGCCATGACCCTCTCGACGAAGGTGGCGGTCTTGTATGAGGGGAATATTCAGCAGTTGGCCCCGCCGAGTGAGTTGTATTCTAAGCCGGCCAACCAGTTTGTGGCCGGGTTTGTGGGGAGTCCGCAGATGAATCTGCTGACGCTGCAATGTGAGGGGAAAATGGCTCGTTTGGGCCAGGGAAAAATCCCCCTTCCCTCGGGGTTAGCGAATCCTCCCCGTCAGGTGGTGTTAGGGGTTCGGCCCGAAGATCTACGCTTGGCGACGGAGGGGGATTCCCTTCGCTTCCCCGGCCAGGTGTTTTTGGTGGAAAATTTGGGAATGCAAAATCTCCTCAGTGTGCGTTTGTCTTCGCCGGAGAATCAGGCTGATGAGACGGAGGTGCGATCGCTCCTCCCGGCGGATGTCGATTGGGGAGGCGATGACATTGAGTTAGCGGCGTCCCCTGAACGCTTACATTGGTTTAATGTCGAATCGGGCGATCGCCTGGTGTAAGGGGTTTGGACGGTCTCCTGGCTAGCCCAAACGGCTGTATAGCCAGGGGATTGACCCCATTCTTCATGCGGATCCCTAACCCAAACCAACATTAAGATTTTCCCGAATCCTTGAGTCTGCGCCACGATTGGCGAGCTGTGGCGGCCAGTTTGCGCTAGAACAGGATTAACTTGGAGAGGTTCAG
>SIHH01000277.1 GCA_004299065.1 Phormidium sp. SL48-SHIP
AGAAATTACTCCCCATAATAACTGCTCGTCACCTTACCCCGAAACACCACATACTGATAAATGTTGTAGAACAACATAATCGGAATCAAGACCCCAATAAAAATCAGCATGAACACCAACGAACTCTGACTCGCCGCCGCCTGATAAATCGTGATATTGGTGGGAATAATAAACGGAAACACCACCAACGCCAAGCCCAAAAACGTCAACAAGAAAATCAGAATCGTCAACACAAACGGCGCCACATCCCGCTCCTTCGACAAACTGGCCCATAACCGCCAAATCAAAAACGTGCCAATCAGGGGAATGGCCGCAAAAATATAGACAAAGGGCGGGTCAAATAACCGTTGTCGCGCATACTCGACAAAAATCGGGGTGGAAATGGTAATCGCCACCGCCCCCACCAGGGTCGTAATCGCGGCAATCTTGGCCGTCTTGCGGTGGGTGACTTGCAACGACCCCTCCGTTTTCAACACTAAATAGGTTGAGCCAATCAAGACATAGCCCTGAATCAAGGTTAACGCCACCAGAACCGATTGAGGCGTTAGCCAATCCCAGGTTCCACCGGTAAAATGGCCCGCTGCGTCCACCTCAATTCCTCCTAACACGCCTCCCAGGGCAAATCCCTGACCTAATGAAGCCAAAAAACTACCAATGCCAAAAGCATAATTCCAAAAAATCTTACGATTGGCGTGTTCCCGAAACTCAAAGGCAACAGCCCGGAAAATAAAGCCAAACACCATCGTCGAAATGGGAATATACAGCGCACTGAGAATCGTGGCATAGGCGAGGGGAAACGCCCCAAACAGCGCCCCACCCATCAACACGAGCCAGGTCTCATTGGCATCCCAAACGTTGCTCAAACTGGTCATTAAGATGCCGCGACGTTCCTCCGTTGAGGCGGTGAGGGAGAGAATCCCCACCCCCAAATCAAACCCGTCGAGCATCACATAAAGAAACAGGAATAGAGCCAAAATGGCAAACCAAACCTGCGGCAGAAAAAGATCTAACGTTTCCATACTTTGCTCCTATTTGGCCTCCGCTGGACGACTGTCGGGACTATGTTCAGCGGGATTTGTGCCTAAATCCGTAATCGCACCGGGAAGGGGACGCTCAAGATTCGGACCTTTTCGGATGATGCGGCTTCCAAAATAGAGAGCTGAGATAAACAACACTGAATAGACCAGAATAAAGGTGGTCAGAGAGCCAACGACGTTGCCCGGTGGCACGTTGGAGACGGCGTCAGCGGTGCGAATCTGTCCGTAGACGACCCAGGGTTGTCGACCGACACAGCGGACAACCCAGCCCGATTCCACGGCTAAATAGCCTAGGGGACCGGCAAACATCCAACTCCACAGCAACAGCCGTTGTTTGCTAATCTCCTCGGGGCTGAGTTTTCCCCGTAGCCATTGAATGACGGTCACTCCCATTAAGCCAGCGAAAAAGAACCCCACTCCCACCATGATGCGGAAGGCGTAGTACACCAGTCCTACCATGGAGGGACGGTCTTCGGGTTGCCATTCTTTTAAGCCGAGAACGGGTTTTGAGAGGGTTGGCTTCAGTTCGAGGATATAGCCCAAACCGTTGGGAATCGAGAGTTCCCAATCATTGCGTTCAGCGGAGACATTGGGCAGGGCTAAGACGCTCCAGGGGGCGGTTTGGCCGGCGGGAATGGTCTCCCATTGGGCTTCCATGGCCGCGAGTTTGGTGGGTTGTCGTTCGTAGACTTGTTCGCCGTTGAGGTGACCCACGTAAATTTGCAGGGGGGCCACGGCGATGGTGGCGGCTAGGGCGATTTTCAGGGAACGGTTGAAGAATTGCGGATGTCGTCCCCGCAGCAGGTACCAAGCACTAATCCCGCCAATGACAAAGAGGGAGGTTTCTAAGGTCGCCAGGAAGGTATGGGCGACACTATTGACCATAAAGGGGTTGAAGATGGCTTGGAAGTAGTCGCTGACGACGAATTTTCCTTCGACGACTTCCCCACCGGCGGGGGTTTGCATCCAGGAGTTGGCGGTGAGAATCCAGAAGGTGGAGAGGTTGGCCCCAAAGGCCACCATAATCGTCGAGAGGTAGTGCATCAGGGGAGGGACTCGCTCCCAGCCGAAGAGCATGATTCCCAGGAAGCCGGCTTCTAGCATGAAGGCCATGGAGGCTTCAAAGCCGAGAATACTACCGAAGAAGTCGCCGACGGCTTCGGAAAAAGGACCCCAGTTGGTTCCAAATTGAAATTCCATGGGAACGCCACTGGCGACGCCGATACCGAAGTTGAGGACGTAGAGTTTAGCCCAAAACCGAGCATGGTGGTAATAGTCGGGGTTACGGGTTCGTAACCAGAGTCCCTCGACGATAACCAGGTAAATGGCCATTCCTGTGGTGAGGATGGGCCAAAGCATATGAAAAATCGCGGTTAAGGCAAATTGTAGCCGCGATAACACTAGGGTGTCTTGGAGAAACTCCATAATCTTAATTCTTGGATGAGGCGTGCAGCGGGTGGGACAATATCTCCCGTATTTGTTATATCGCAAACCTATGGGAAAATGGAACGACGGCTGGTCAAAGATGTCCGAATTTCATCAAAATCTCGCGGGGTTAACTCTTCTTGCGGGCTGAGGATGCAGGATTGGACTGGGTTGATGGCGGTTTAGAGTTAGGGGTCAAGACTGGCATGACCCATGGATGGTCGGGAGGTTCGGGAGGATAGTTTGAGGGGGGTCTAAGGATTTTATTGCGGTATTCTACGGTTGTTGATGAGTTGAATTGACGGTTTTGAGTGGGTGGCGATCGCATCAATCGCCGCACTATTTTTTTGCCTGTTTTACTTGTATTTTTCTTAAAACTATGCTAGTCAAATTCGGTTTTTATCGTCGCAATTCAGGGGGACGCTCAGGGGGAGTGGCACTGGATCTGTTCACGTGGATATTTCTAAATACAGACCGATGAAATAGGACGTTTTTTATCTGAAAGACCCAGCCTAGACAGGGCTTAGCTATAATCAATTGTCTATTCTTAAGGGTCTAGCAGGACTCAGCCATTAGCATGGAGGAGACGAGGCCGGTGAGGTGCGATCGCCATCGGGGGTCGTCTTGGGAGAAGCGCCAAAATCGTCATATTCGAGCCGTTGGGGCAAAACTGAGACGATAAGCATTGCTTAAAAGTTCCCAAATTCCCCGAATTATCTTGATTTTAGCCGTTGAAAGAAGGCAGTTGCACAAGTGTCACAGGCTTAAGGTGGAAGAATGCTGCTAATTTCTAATATGTTTCGGCAACTTGATTGACTTTTGAGAGAGCCAGATATAGACTCAAACCGACACGCTGCGGTAACAAGCCCAATTGAGATCTGACTTTTCAAACACGGTAGCATCATGAAACCCATCCGCACCCCATTTCAAACCATGACAAACATTGTATCGCGATCGCTCGGTCGTACCCTAGCCGCCGGTGCCGGAGCCGCACTCCTCCTCTGGAGCGCTCCTGCTGAAGCCCTCGAAACCATCATCATCCGCTACAACCAAGACGAAGTCACCGTCACCCTCGACGATATCATCAACTTCGGCCGCACGGGAGACCTGCCCGAACTCGAACAACTCTTGATGGACCAAGAAGATCTCCTGCAAGAAGCGGCCGACGACGTGCTGAATGTCTTACAAGACGCTCTGACTGAAGAAGTGCGCTTGAGTTCTCGTTTGCGCCAAGACATCGCCAGTTTCCTCAACAGCAGCACCGGTGAGTTTGTGGTTCTGCAACTCAACCGTGTCATCAGCAACGCTGACGATACCGACGATATCGACTCCTTGCGTAGCGCTCTGATTAACGTCTATGAGACCAACGAGTTTGTCTCCTTCCTGACCCTCCTCGAAGCCTATCCCGACGACGTCGTACGAGTCAATGCCACTGGACTCGAAGGCGTCGTTCGGGATGTCGATCTCTTCGTCAACCAGATTGAACCGGCTCTAAACGTGATTCGCGACTTGTTGCAAGACTTTGTCTGCGAACCTCGCGAGCAAAGCCAGGGGCCTGCCAACAGCGAAAGCGCCTCGACCTTGGAGACGCAGACAGGTCTACAAGTGAATGTCTCTGAGTCTGGCTTAGTCTTAGAACCCTCTGACTCGCAATTTGCTCAAACTCCTGTCCACTAAACCCCAGAGGTTGTTATGTTAAATCAAAATGGTCTCGGCCAGAAGCGTGCTTGCGCCCCCAAGCCATCTGCACCTCGGCGATATTGGGCAACCCTTTGTGGCCTAGGAGCGGGACTGATTGTATCCGCACTGGGAATGGAGCCGGTTACGGCGGCTCAACGTCTAGTGGTCACCTACGGGCCAGCTGATCGTAATATCCCGATCTCACAATTAGAAGAAGTGGCCGCAACTGGAGTCATTCCCCGTGATGCTTCGGTGCTGCGGTTTGTTGCCAATCAAGCCGATCTGACGGGAGAAGAGTTACAGTCAATCTTGACCCAAGAGGTTGGCGTCAGCTTACGATTCATTGACGATGTGACCTATACTCTCCCCGGAGAGTATGTTTTGTTCCAAATGGGACAGGTCTTTCACAACCGCGCCAAGGTCGCAGAAATTCAATCCCTGCGGGCGGCATTTATCAATTCGGTGAGTGATGATGGCCGGATTTCTCTGTTGCAGTTCCTGCAAAACTATCCCACCCCAGACTTGTATATTGATGGTCTGACCTTGGAGGGAAATGCTCGCGATGTGGTTAATGTGGTTAACGACCTTGGCGATCGCCTCGCCGGTCCGATCGCCGTTGCACAAGACTTGATTGATAGTTTCGTCTGTGAACCGGCCCAACGCGACTAATTCCTTGAGATGAGTCGCCACGACTGACTCCAATAATGGACAGTTAAACATGGGCATTTGACCAGCATAAAATGCTAGTTAGACAAAAGTTTCAGGCGTTATTAATGTCCTATCTGTTCTGACTGTATATCTACATAATTCAGAATCCCGATGTTCTAATGTGGAACGTCGGGATTTTTGCCAATTGCCCGAAAAAGGCGATAAATGAACGCCCCTTCCCAGTTCCGGTGTTCCC
>SIHH01000278.1 GCA_004299065.1 Phormidium sp. SL48-SHIP
CGAAACAATGGACGGGTGCGATCGCCGCTTGGTGGCAAGCCATTACACTCGATCCGTACCAAGGATGGTGGCGATATGAGCGCTGCTTAAGTCTTTCAAAGACTTACCATAAATTGGATGAATTGGAAAGCCTATTTAGACAAGAATTTAAGAAAAATCCCGGCGAATTAGATCTAGGTTTAAATCTAAGTGCGATTCTCGAACAGCAAGGTCGCCTCGAAGAGGTTTATACGCTCCATCAAGAAATTGCCAATTATAAACTCAAACAACGTTGCCCGGATCTATCTCCTCAAATACCCCTAAAATCGCCCCAAGTTAACTTTACAATTATCGGCGCTCAAAAAAGTGGCACCTCCTCACTTTACTATTACCTAGAAGAACATCCCAATATCTCCGTCTCCATCAAAAAAAACTACATTTTTGGTCGCTTCACTATGAAAAAGGTCAAACCTGGTATCGATCGCACTTCTTACCCATTCCAGAAGGTCAAGTGTGGCGAACAGGTGAAGCGAGTCCGACCTATCTTGACTCTCCCGAAACCCCGGAACGGATGTATCACGAGTATCCCGACATGAAACTCATTGTTTTACTGCGCAATCCCATCTCTCGTGCTATTTCCCACTATTATCACTGGGTGCGACTCAAAAAAGAGTCTCGTCCTCTTGACATTGCCTTGACCGAACAACTTGCAGAGATTCCCGATTGGGACGATGTCATTTCCATTCGCAATCACTACATCGCTCGGGGCTGCTATGTCAAGTTCCTGGAAAAATGGCTCCGCTTTTTTCCTCGCGAACAGATGCTAGTCATCCCCAGTGAACGCTTCCAAGACCATCCCTCAGATATCGTACAAACGGTACATTCCTTTCTCAAGATTCCCCCTAAACCTTTAGAAAACTTGGAGTATTACAATGTCGGCGAGTATCACGTTGAGAACCCGAGCTTAAAATCGCAACTGCAAGACTTTTATGCTCCCTATACCCAAGACTTAGAGACGTTACTCGGGCAATCCTTTCCCTGGACAACACCATGACAACACCATCATCATAATCGAGGACTCCATGGTTCAAATTTCTGTCATTCTTCCCGTCTATAACGGAATGGAGACGATCGCCGATACAATCGATTCAGTCTTAGGGCAAACCTTTGCTGACTTTGAACTGATTATCATCGACGATGGCTCAACCGATGATACCCTATCCGTTGTTAAGGCGATCGCCGATGAGCGTATCCAAATTCATCAATTTAGCAACGCGGGACAGGGAGAAAGTCGCAATCGTGGCGTCGCCTTAGCCAATGGAGACTATCTCTCCTTTATCGATGCCGATGACTTGTGGACTCCCGATAAACTCCAACAACAATGGCAGGCCTTGCAAACCCATCCCCAGGCCGCCGTCGCCTACAGTTGGACCGACCACATTGACGAAAATAACCAGTTTTTCAGAGCTGGCCCCCACCTCACCTTTTCCGGTGATGTCTATAAACGGCTCATCATCAGTGATTTTGTCGGTAGTGGGTCCAATGTTCTGATTCGTAAGTCTGCCTTTGAAGCCGTAGGTGGATTTGCCCCCAGTCTCACCCCAGCCGAAGATTGGGATTTATGGGTCCGATTGGCGGCCAACGATGAGTTTGTCGTGGTTCCCCAAGTGCAAATTCTCTATCGAACCGTCACCTCGTCCTCATCTTTTAATTTAGCCAAGATGGAGGCATCCAGCTTACAGGTCATCGAACGTATTTTTGCCGCCGCTCCCCCCGAGTTACAGCACCTCTCGCGGATTTGTCGCGGTCATCGCTATA
The DNA here is from genome assembly GCA_004299065.1 of Phormidium sp. SL48-SHIP. GTDB lineage: Bacteria > Cyanobacteriota > Cyanobacteriia > Cyanobacteriales > Geitlerinemataceae > Sodalinema. Next base: position 1,798 of record SIHH01000278.1, read on the forward strand.
AGTATTTAACCTATAAAGCCTTAGATTTAACCCCAGAACGACGACGGGCCAGAGCAGCCTTTCGCTTTTTAGCCTTGGCCCTCAGGGATGACCCGAGTCTGTGGCGACGACGGGTGATTTGGAAAGTTCTGCTGCGAGCAACGGCGGGATGGCTGCTGCCGCAAGCTTGGGCTAAGTCCCTGCTGAGGCAAGTCCCGAAACCCTTTGAGATTGAGGCTTTATTGTTTCATATTCGCTTTGACCCCTAGGATGACCCAAAACGTCACAATAGCGTCATTTCTCTGTAACCTGCGCTCGTTATGCTGTTATCGAAGACGACGTGAAACGCTTGGGGAGACGGTTTTAACAAGTTTGGACGGACTTCCCCGGTGTACTTGCTCGGCTCTATCCTAAAGGTTCCTACAGCCCTACCCGTTCGCGGGTAGGGCTTTTTTGCCCTCACTCCCAGTCGGGACTGAGGCGGCGGATGTCAAATTGATCGACTTGAGGATGGCAGCTACGACAACTGTTGAAATCAAGGGAGCGAGGCAGGTCGACGTTAGGATGTAGGGCGGCCAAGGGACGGGAGTATTGAAAGCGGAAGGGAACCGACTCGCTGTTGGCACTGTTCGGACGAGAAAAGGTTTGCAGATAGTCCCAGACGATTTGGATTTGGGGGCTGGGTAGGACTTCAATGCGTTGGCCATAGTGATTCTCGTCCAGGAGCAGATCTCGCCAGGTTTCCGTGGGGAAGACGGCCGGAGGAACGCCAATATGGCAGGACGCACAGGCTTCGAGATAGAGGGCTTGCCCCGTTTGGTATCGCTCGGGAATGGGATCGACGGTTCCGATGTGGGGCGCCTGAGAGGGGTTTGGGGATGAGGAGTTTGGGGATTGCGATCGCCCCACTCCGGCCAAGCCCCAGCCTAGCCCCACAGACCAGACCAGCACCAGCAGGCTCAACAGCAGCACCGAGGGACGTCGCCGCTGTGGGGTGTTCGCGGACCGGTTCGCGGACAGGGATGTAAGCGGCCTAAGCCGGGAAGGGGGATGAGGATCCGACATCGCAATTGCTAATTTGGGCGAATTTGGGCTTCTTTGGGCTTCAAAATTGACCCGGAATTGTTGACACGTGATTGGGGTTGAGGAGAAAATAACGAGAGTTTTAAGTTCCCATGCTATCGGAAATCCTGTCCGATTGTCAACGCTCCGGATTGGTTAAAAAACTGAGGTATGATGCAGTTTATACCCCGGCGATCGCCTCAATCGGGCCTGTTTCACGAGCCTATTTGAATGGATATTCTCATTTACGCTTATAATTATCATCCCGAACCCATTGGCATTGCACCGCTGATGACAGAACTGGCCGAAGGACTGGTTCAACGCGGCCATCAGGTGCGCGTCGTCACCGGAATGCCCAATTACCCACAACGGCAAATTTATGAGGGCTATCGGGGTAAACTCTATGTCACCGAGGAACGGAACGGCGTCAAAATCCAACGCTGTTTTGTCTGGGTTCGCCCCAAGCCGGGACTCGTCGATCGCATCCTCCTCGAAACCAGTTTTGTTGGGACCAGTTTTATCCAAGCCCTCAATGGTAAACGTCCCGATGTCATCTTACTCACGGTTCCGCCTTTACCCGCCTCCGTCCCCGCCACAGTATTTAAATGGATGCAGCGGGCGCCAGTGGTGTTGAATTTACAAGATGTTCTGCCCGAAGCGGCGGTTGTGGCAGGGTTACTGACCAATAAATCCTTGATTCGTGTCTTTGAATCCCTCGAACGATTTTCCTATCGCTACGCCAATAAAATCGCGGCAATTTCCGATGGGTTTGTGGACAATTTGATTCACAAAGGAGTCAGCCCTGATAAAATTACACTAATCCCGAATTGGGTCGATACAGACTTTATTCGTCCCCTGGATAAACAGGATAATTCCTTTCGTCGAGAGCAGGGACTCGAAGGGAAGTTTATTATCTTATATTCTGGGAACATTGCCCTCACCCAAGGACTTGAAACCCTGATTAAAGCCGCCGCAAAACTGTTAGATCAGCCCGATATTGCCATCATCATTGTAGGTGAAGAACGGGCGTTAGGAGCATTACGCGATCGCCGCGACAAACTCGGCGCCACCAATGTTAAACTTTTACCCTTTCAACCTCGCGAACGGCTACCAGAAATGCTCTCAGCAGCCAACGTGGGCATGGTCATGCAGAAAAAGACGGTCATTGCGATCAATATGCCCTCGAAAATCCAGGTGTTACTGGCCAGTGGTCTCCCGATTTTAGCCTCCGTTCCCGATAGTGGAACCGCCGCCAAAGCCGTTCAAACCAGTGGTGGTGGGTGGGTGGTTCCTCCCGAAGATCCCGAGGCGATCGCCCAAGCCATTCGTCAGCTCAAATCCACCCCAGAAACCCTCGAACAACTCAGCCAACAAGGACGACAGTACGCCCTAGATAATTATTCATTCTCCGAAGCCCTTGATCGCTATGAAGCCCTCTTCAAGACCGTAGTTCATGAATCTTAAAGCCAATTAGATCACCGTAAAAACACCGAGATACCTGTCAATTACAAATCAACAAATCACCTCAATTAACGAATTTCAATCTTAGTGTCATACTCAAACCCTCGGAAATTGGAATTATATTCGAGAATGTACTCACCACTGCTCGGGAGTTCTCCCCTCCAAGTGCTACGTCCCTGCATCGCCGCCGCATCCGTAATTTCTCGACCATTAGGAGCGCGCACAAACGGTAGAGGACCATTACCCATCGCCGTGAGCGTCATCGTCTGTTGCGCCCTCGCCTCCAAGCGATACTCATGGAACCCCGTTCCCACAAAGCGATCGCTCAGACGAACCGCCGTCGCCCCAGTCGGGAAACTTAATTCAGCCACCAGCTCATTACAACGGCTATTGGTCAAACTTTTCGCAATCCAACCCGGTTCCGGGTCCGAAATTCGCCACCAACCTGAGTCTTCCCCCGTGATCATCACCCAAGCCCCGTCATCGAGCTGTCCGACCACATTATCATCGGCTACCTCCGGCTGCGATCGCACATTTAAAGGCGCACTAGGATCATCCACCTGGGCCATGGTCGTCTCACAACGAAGAACCTCCACCTGAGCCGGTTGTACCGTAGCGGGTTCTGGCGTCGGGGTTGGCGTCGGAGTTGGCGTTGGCGTCGGAGAGGGCGTCGGAGAGGGCGTCGG
>SIHH01000279.1 GCA_004299065.1 Phormidium sp. SL48-SHIP
TAATAGGGAAACACTTCAAGGTAAGTCGGCAGCGTAAAAACTTTGCCATTAAGATGGCATCGTGCGTCAGCCAGTCTAACGACTTGGTCGGCTATGAGGACTTGAAGGCGTAACACCTAGCAGGAAATCATACATCCCGCTAAAGAGTAAGTACCGTAGGGCATACGGAAACTCACGCCTGGTGGAGATATCGACCTCTGCTTTGGTGGGGAAACTCCTCAAGGTAAGTCGAGTCGTAGAAAGAGGAAACCTGATCAGTGATGATGGGAATCCCACACTATATTCTCTGAATTAGTGTGGGAGGATGTCAATACAGTGATCTATGATCTATTCAGTGAGATCTAACCTGAGATCTCACTGAATAGATCGCATGAACTTAACCCTTCGACTCCGAAGAAACCCGTGACAAATCCTCTTCAGTGTATTCATTTCCGGGTAACTCCAAACAATACCCGGCCCCATACACCGTCTTAATATACTTCGGATGGCGAGGATCTGGCTCCAACTTGGTGCGTAAATGGCGGATATGCACCCGAATCGTCTCGATATCATCATTGGGATCATAGCCCCAGACTTCCTTGAGGATATCGCTCGGAGACACCGTCTGTCCGTGGCGCTGTAACAGACAATGGAGCAGCTCAAACTCCAAATGAGTCAGTTTAACGGTTTTATTGAACCAAATGGCTTCAAAGCGCTCAGGAACCAGGGTTAACGAGCCATAGTTGAGGATTTCCGTGTGTTTCGCCGCTTGGGGGATGCGATCGGTGCGTCGCAAGAGCGCGCGAACCCGAGCCAACATCTCCTCAATCTCAAAAGGTTTCGTCATATAGTCATCAGCACCGGCGTTAAACCCTTCGACTTTCTCTTGGGTTTGTCCCAAAGCTGTCAACATCAACACCGGAATGTCCGCCGTGCGATCGTCTCGGCGTAACCGTTGACAGACCGTAAAACCATCCACCTTCGGCAGCATCAAATCCAAGACAATCAAATCTGGAACTAGCTGCATGGCCAGAGCTTGCGCTTTTACACCATCTTCGGCTTGGCTTACTTCATACCCTGCCATTTCCAGGTTGATGGCAACCAGTTCGGAAATTGCAGGGTCATCGTCGATGACGAGGATCCGGGGCATCGTTTACAACTCTTGACAATCTATGGGCGCATCTCTTCCGTTTGGTTAAGGTTCATCACGAACCATTACAGAAGACAAAAAAACCTTTACTGATTATACGCTTTGTTATTCGATTTCGTCAGAAAAATTTAAGAATTTCGCGAAATTCTCTGGCCCCGAGACCTCCTCAAGCCCCGACCGAGGGTTGAACGGCCTCGCTCGTGAGAACTTCTCCCCCAGACACCTGTAAAATCTGCGAACTGTTGAGCCACTGGGCATCAAACGCCCCTAGGTGAGTCGTCGAGATGAGGGTTTGGAAGCGATCTTCAATGGTGTCGAGGAGTTGATTTTGTCGGTGCAGATCCAACTCCGCGAGGACATCATCGAGGAGTAACACCGGGGGTTCGCCGACAACGGCCTCAATCAGTTGCAATTCTGAGAGTTTCAGGGCTAACACCAGAGTACGCTGTTGGCCTTGGGAGCCGTAGCGCCGGGCCGGGGTATCGTTAATCGAGAGCATCACTTCGTCTCGGTGTGGCCCGGTGAGGGTGGTTCCCTGGTGTTCTTCGGCGAGGTGGCGATCGCGCAATTGTTGCAAAAACCCCTGACGAACCGCCTCCGCATCATTAAAATCGCGCACATCTTGCACCTGAGGCGCATAATCGACCACGAGAGACTCAGTTTGGCCACTAATCTCCCGATGCCAGGTTTGCGCTAACGGGGCCAACCGCTGAATCGCTCGCCAACGCCGTCGCATCACCCGCGCTCCCGCTGTGGCTAATTGAAAATCCAACACGGAACGCATGGCTTCATCGCCCTTCTGAGCGCCGCTACGACGTTGTTTGAGCAGGGCGTTGCGGTGGCGTAAAATCTGGCTATAGTCTTTTAAGAGATGGGCGTAGAGGGGTTCGAGTTGAATCACTAAGCCATCCAACCAGCGGCGGCGATCGTCTGGGGAACCGCGCACTAAGTCCAAATCCAGACTAGAAAACTCCACCACGTTCAGCAATCCCAGGAAATCCACCTGACGGCGACAGGCTTGGCGATCGACGAATACGGTACGCCGGCCCGATCGCCGCAAACGAATTTCTAAGTCAATCTCCCCGGTGATGCGTTCCAAGCCGCCGCGAATTTGTCCAATCGCGGCGTCATTTTGCACCAACTCGCGATCGCTGGTGGCCCGTTGGCTTTTCAGCGTCGACAGTAGGGCCACACTTTCTAACAGATTCGACTTCCCTTGAGCATTATTCCCCACCAGAATCGTTTTCGGCGCGGTAAAGTTCACCGTTTGAGCCGTATAGTTACGGAAGGCTTGCAGGTTGAGGGACTTCAAATACACGTTAACGCGAGGGATGAGAGAGCGTGGGGGGCCATTAGCTGGCCATTAGCTGGCCATTAGCTAAAAATAGCGGGAACCCGTTGACGTAAGGCTTCGTTCAATTCCGGGAGGCGCGATCGCATCTCCCAATACCAGGCGACACGTTCGCGATAATGCAACGACAAGAGGCGATGATCTCGAACCCAGTCATAGGCGTTTTGGGCCAGTTGTCGCCGCCAGGGGGTATCGGTCACCAGACGGCGGAATTTCTCCTCAAACTGATCGAGGGTTTCGTATAATACCCCAGTTTGCCCATCTTCGACGGAACCAGCATAAACCGTCGGACTGGCTAACACCGCGACCCCCTGGCCGGCACATTCGATAAACTTGAGATCCGATTTCATGGAGTTGAACTCGGTGTTGATTAGGGGAAGCAACGCCACATCCGCCTCTCTGAGCAGTTCCTGGTAACGAGGATAGGAACAGGTGGGTTCAAACCGCTTGTGAGGCGTGTCTAAGGCGTCGAAAAATCGTTGATCATGGATGACCTGCACCTCAACGCGATCGCCCAACGGGTCCAGAACCCGATTCATTCTATCAACTAGCGGTTGCCAATCCCGTTCTCGGTTCAACGCACCAAAAAACACCGTCACCCGGCCATCCTGACGATACTCTCGTCGTGGTGGAAGTTCCAGGAGTTGATTGGGAAACACTTTGACGTAGGGATTAAACTGACGCAAAAACTCCGCTAGCGGTTCGGTGGAGGTTTGGATACAGTGACAACTACGATAGGTGATAAAATCCTCTTCAATATGCTCTTTCCAGAAACGCGGATCATCATCAATCTCGACGACACTGAGATAGCCGGCTTGAATGAGTTGACGTTGTTTCTGTGCTGCATCGGCTTTTTTGAGGCGCGATCGCTGCCAAATAAAAACCTTTTCTTCCCCCGGTAATGCTGCATTTAGATTAACGGTATAGAGTTTCGCCTCAGTGCGAACTCCAGGAATCGTGCGAATACAGCGATCGGGTTGATAGACTCGCACTTGATCCGAGGCGATGGTAGAAATCATCACCGTCTGCACAAACAATCGTTTTAGAGGTTGTTCTCCATGACAAGCTCTCACCACATAGGCTTCCGTTATATTGCGTTTTTCATAACCCTCAAATGAGATTTTATAGGCATCTAAAACAGGTTTAATTGTTTCTTGAAACGCCCGAGATTCCTCAGTATCTTCGCCACGACGCTCCATTTCAAATATTTTTAATTTTGCGGCTAAAAAACATTTTTGAATATCATCAACATCCAGTGTATCCTGATGTTTTCCCTGGAGTAAGCCTAAAATAGCTCGCCAATGGTGAGGGTTGGGAATGGTACAAATAACCTGTCCACTCGGTTTTAGCCATAGACGAATCGTTTGCAAGAATTTAACCGGATCTGTCAATTGAGCTAAATTTTTAGAAATTAGCACACCGTCAACGGAACCCGGAGCAATCGTCAAATTTGCGAGTTGAGGAATTGGAGAATACAAAACCTGATCTAAGTTATTTTTTGCCGAAATGAGTTTCTCGCGACTATCATCAATACCAATATACTCTCCATGAGGATTGATGCGTTTATAAGCCAATCCTCGCTCTCCCGTCTCGCAACCAATTTCTAACACCAGTTTTGCATCGGGTGGAATCAGAGAAATCAAAGAATCCCTTAAATCCTGTTGACTAGCTGGGGTCTTTTTTCTTAACAGATGAATCGAGACTTGAGGGTGAGAATCGAGTTTGAGGCGTTCTAACTGCTCTTGATGTTTACGAAAAATATAGCGACGAACTTTCTGTTTTTGTTGCTCGCCTCCACGGATATTAAAATGGTCAGCCAGGCTATCTTTGCGAATATGATAGTGCAAAACGGCTTCGGGAACCGGTTGTCCAATAAATCCCTGAAGTGCTAGGGCAACAAATAGCTCATAATCTTCTAATAAGAGTAAACTGGAGTCAAACCCTCCGACCATTTCTAGGGATTTGCGGGATAGCAACGAATTAACATGAATAAATGGAGCTTTGAGCAGTTTTTCGATTGACCAAGGTTGCGCGGGAACTGTATGTTGCGTATCTCCAAATAAGACCATTGTTGGATATAGTGGACAGTATTCATCGGGGAGACTTTCTGCTTTTTGAACTAACGTTTCAATATAACCTGAACTAAAGTAATTATCGGAATCTAGGGGTAAAATATAGTTACCTTTAGAGACAGAAATTGCTAAATTTCGGGCAGCCGCTGCTCCTCGATGGTTGGCAGATTTGAGGAGAGAGAAGGAAAACTGCGATCGCAACTCCTCTAAATACTCAACTGTGCCATCGGTTGAACCATCATCAATCACAATATGTTCAATATTGGGATACTTCGACTGTTGAACCGACTCCAACGCTCGGCGAATATAGCGTGTGTCGTTGTAGCAAGGGGTGATAATACTAACTAAGGGAGAAGACATAGGGGGAACAGGGAACAGGGAACAGGGAACAGGGAACAGGG
>SIHH01000280.1 GCA_004299065.1 Phormidium sp. SL48-SHIP
GCGATCGCCGCCCCCAGTTGGCTCTCGTTCGTCAACGGCCAGCGGGTTAAAAACACCGCCGACGCAGCCCTGCAAACGATGCGCCGCGCCCAATCTCGCGCCAGTACCGAGAACCGCGCCTGGGAAGCCAGTTTTCGTATCGATGAGGAGCAAGGGGTTCAAGGGGCCGCCTATCCTGTTGATGGTGGTAATCCCTCTTGGGCGACCCTTTCCCCAGAAGCCGGAAACCTCGTGGCCTTAGATGAGGAGAGAACGACGATGGCTCAGGACGACTGCGAACATGGAGAGTACTGCATTCGCTTTGAAGATCGAGGCGTTGTCTCTGAAGATTTTTACCAAGATGCAGACGATGACGATTCCGCAACTCTAGCACGCATCGCCTTCACCGATGTTGAGGGGGGCAATAACCCCAACCGACGTTGCGTGATTGTCGCTACCATTCTCGGCTCAATTCGCGGCGATCGCTGCGAAGATTAAGCCCCGATGCGATGATGGGTCGTTGTGAACAACTTAGGGTGAAAAACTCAGGAAAGCGGGCGACCGGACTCGAACCGGCGACGTTCAGCTTGGGAAGCTGACATTCTACCACTGAATTACGCCCGCGTTGGCTAGTCCAAGACTGCAAAGGACTGCATTAATTGCTTATCCTAACATATCTGGGACTAGCGACAAGGATTTTTTGCCTCAGGTTTGCCTCACTTAAGCAGACACCGCTTCAGCTTGAGAGCGGCGACTCTGAGGAATCGCATAGTCGGGGATGCAGTTCTCCTCCATATACTGACGATATTCCCCGGCCTGGCGATCGCAGTCCTCGGCAGACCAACCACAATAGCGCTGCAACACCTCCGACAGCACCGCCAACGTCTGCAAGCCATAACAACTCTGCATGGCGATGGTAGTGCGTCGCCGTAGAATATCGGCCATGTGATAGGCATATTCCGATCGCACCCCATAGACAATCTGAGCGCGAATATCCGGTAACTCCGGCGTAATCGGCGCCGCTAGTTCCGGATGCTCATCAATCAGGGCCAACACCCCCGCCGCGAGACGGCCATAGCTGTCAAGCAGATGATAGAGCGTTTCCACCGAGAGGCGATCGCGATAACGGTCCACCAACTCTCCCACCAAGGGATCATTGGGCAAAATCGCCCCAGGGAACGGACGATGAATCGTCGGACAAGCCGGCGCCGGTTGCTTCCACTTCTTATAAACCAAATCCACAATTTCCTGGCCCACATGGCGGAACGTGGTCAACTTCCCACCAATCAAAGAAATCAGATTACTCACCCCATCCGAGCGGTGATCCAAGAGAATATGCTTACGAGTAATACTCCCGGCAGACTTCTTATCCACATAAGGCAACGGCCGCACCCCAGAATAGGTAAACTTAATACTCTCACGGGTCAACTGGCCACTGGGAATGATATTATTCGTCTCCGTCAGCAGATAATCAATCTCCTCATCATCAGCTTTCACCCGATCCAAACTCCCCTCATAGGGTAAATCCGTGGTTCCAATCAACACCATGCCCAACCAAGGCACAATAAAAAAGGGCCGGCCATCAGTTTTAGCTTCCACATAGAGCGCACTGTCCGGCGCCCCCGGAAAGCGATTCACAATAATATGAGACCCTTTCGTTCCGCCAATCTTACGGGTTTTGCCAATCGCGTCTGGGGCGCCATCGTTTAACACGCGATCGACCCAGGGACCCGAGGTATTGATCACCATCGCCTTGGCGCTCCCCTTGATCTCCAGGGTTTTCCCCGTCAACTGATCCCGACAGGTCAAATGGGTGATGCGATCGCCCTGACGGTGCAGAGCCGTCACCTCCACATAATTAAGACTCGTCGCCCCCGCCGCGTCCGCATCCAGAACCGTCTCTAAACACATCCGTTCCGCCCGCGAGGCCTGAGCATCATAATACTGCGCCCCACCATTGAGGTTCTCAGGATCTAACCCCCGAAAATGCTGCACAAACTTCTGCTTCGGTAGCATCCGATGGGGTAACAGCGTCTTATCAAAACTAAAAATATCATAGAGAATCATCCCCGCCCAGATTTTCCAATAGGGCCGCGATCGCTTCCCATACACCGGAACCGTTAACATCAACGGATTCACTAAATGGGGAGCATTTCGTAACAATAACTCTCGTTCATGGAGCGACTCCCGCACCAAAGGAAACTCAAAATACTCTAAATAGCGTAACCCGCCATGAACCAAGCGCGTTGACCAGCTCGACGTTCCACTGGCAAAATCACTTTTCTCCAGAAGAATCGGTTTCAATCCTCGTAACGCCGCATCCCGAGCCACCGCAGCTCCATTGACCCCACCGCCAATAATAATAAGGTCGTAGGTTTGAGACTCGACGTGATCCAGATTTCGCATAATCCTTAACAGTTGACAGTTGACCGTTGAGCGTCAATCGTGAACCCCTCATAACTTGTAGGCGGGCAGCGCCCGCCATACCGTTTAACAGTCCACGATCAACACATCACTCTTTCCTATGCTGTGACCGGCTTCTTATCACCCACAGACTGAGGTTCAATCTTCTGGAAGATATCAAACAAACGATCCGCCCAATGTTTCACATCATACTGAGTGACCGTGTCATACATCTTCGCCATGCGTTGAGCTTGATCCTCATCCGACAGGCTCAAAGCCCGGTCAATGGCCTCATCCATCCGGTCCATCGAGTAGGGGTTCGTCTGAATCGCTTCAGGCATTTCCACCGCCGCCCCGACAAACTCAGATAGGATCAACGCCCCGTCCTTGCCCTCATGAGCAACAACATACTCCTTAGCGACCAAGTTCAACCCATCCCGTAGGGGAGTCGTCCAACAAATATCAGCCGCCTTGTAGTAGGCAATCAGATCCGTAAAGGGAATCGGCTGAGTGAACAGCAGAATCGGAGTCCACCCTAATCGAGCATAACGTCCATTGATTTTCCCTGCCAGTTGCTCAATCTGCTGCTGTGCCGTGCGATAGACGCGCATCCCAGCGGCCGCTTGCACACAGGTCATCACCAAATTGATTTTTCCATGCAAATCGGGCCGGCGTTCGAGTAGGCGACCATAGCATTCGAGCAATTCCCGGTTCCCCTTGACATAGTCCACCCGTCCAGCGGCGATGGCGAGGGTGCGGCCCTGCAATTCCTCTTTGATTTCCGTAATCCGCTGTTGGGTTTCGGGTTTTTTGAGGGTATTGAGGATATGTTCGGGGTTAGTTCCCACGGGGAACGCATCGACGTTCACCAGTTGCCCCTTGTAGTTCAACTGAGTCACCATTTCCGGTTCCGCCAGGGCCGTACCGCAGGGGGTGATATGCTCAGGGATAGCCTCTTTCTTGACCACATCCACCTCAAAGAGGCTACGAGCCACATGGACGAAGTTCTCCGAGTAGCGGGGGATATGGAAGCCCACCACATCGCAACAGAGGAGACTTTCGATAATCGCCTCGCGCCAGGGCAGAATGTTGAAGATATCCACCGAGGGGAAGGGGGTATGGTGGAAGAAAGCGATACGAGCATCAGGTTTGAGTTCCCGAATGTATTTGGGGGCTAACCAAAGGTTATAGTCATGAACCCAAATCAGGGCATCTTCGGCGGCTTCAGCACAGGCGGCTTCGGCGAATTTCTTGTTGATGGCCTTGAAGTTTTCCCAATCCGAGGACTCGTAGGTGAAGTGATAGGGGAACGAGTGCAAGATGGGCCAGAAGGCCTCTTTGCTGGTGATGTGATAGAAGTGCTTGACTTCATCGGCTGACAGGGGAATCCGGGCGACATCGTAGTTGCTGCTCTCGATTTGCACCCGTTCCTGGAATTTGTTGCGTTGCTTGGCGGTAACTTGCTTCCAGGCAATCCAGGTTCCTTTCTCGACGTTATCGAAGAAGCCTTTGAGGGTTGGCACAATCCCATTGGGACTTTTTTTGTCCAGATAATGGGTGACGCCGTTTTCATCGACCACCTCATCGTAGGGTTCGCGGTGGTAGAGAATGACCAAAGAAGATTTCATAGTGTCTTGACTGTTACTCATGGTTGTTGTCTAGTTAGCGCTTGACAGAGGCCTTGGCTTAGAGAGACCTTGGCTTAGAGAGACCTTGGCTTAGAAGGCTCTGCCGTGATGTTTCAATCCGTCCCAAATTCCCCAGGCTCCCGGTTCGGGGCTAATGTAGGCATTGGGACGCGATCGCGCAAATTCTTTCAGTTTGGGTTCGGCATTGCCCACAACAATCCCGTTTAGCCCTGTTTCGAGCAGGGAGCGATCGTTGAGGGTATCTCCGGCGACCACCGTTTGCTCAGGTGCTAGGCGAAGGCTCTCTAGGGTTTTTAGCAGAGTGGCTCCCTTGGCGATTCCTTTGGGCATGACATCTAAGAAGCGATCGGCGGAGAGGATATAGTCAAACCCAGCCTGGGTAATTCGAGTCAGGGTTTGTGACTGAAGTTCGTTGGGGTTGTAGTAGTAGGATACGCGATATTGCGGGGTGATGGGTTGTAACTCCAGACCCGGTTCGTTGTTTAGGAGCGATCGCACTCTCTCGGTGCTATCATTCCAGGTCTGAGCAATCCAAGTCTGAACCGGCTCTAGGGGCCTGAACGTCTGACCATCGGTGACGGTGGTTCCCACATCGCCGATAATATAGTCGGCTTGGGGAAATTCAGGATCGCTGTAGAGTTGGCGCACCAAATCCAGGTTACGCCCGGTGACAAACATCAGAACCAGACGCTGGCGATGCTGCTGTAGGTAGGCGTAGAACGGCGATCGCTGCTCGTTTGTGCCTCCTAAAAATGTTCCATCGAGATCGGTCGCTAGCACTAACGGCTCATCAACATCCATTGCAGATTATCCTCTATCAAACGCCATCTAGCAGAAGCGAACCACTCCCGAACTAACGTTGAGCTATTCTCGGCTTACGTTTCATTCGAGGGGGGTATTCTATCCTAGATCT
>SIHH01000281.1:0-3745 GCA_004299065.1 Phormidium sp. SL48-SHIP
CGAATCGCCTGGGGTTGCGCTCTCACCTGGGTTATCAGCCGGGCGTACTCCAGCAAATCCCCATACTCTTGTAGTTCCGGGGCCAGTTCCTGCACGATTTGGGCTAATCTTGCCAGTTCAGCGGGCTGAATCGGGGGGAACGGCCCAACCTCCGAGACGGTGGCCCCGTGCTGAGCGAACTCGGCGGTAATCTCGCGCACTGCCGCCTCTCGCTGGGGTTGGAGATAGACCATCGCCGCCCACTGTTGCGCCTGAAGCAAGGGTGCAGATAAACCGTTGGTGCGGCTGAGGTAGTGGTTGTAGGTCATAAGGCTGCGGGCAATAGCCTCAAGCCGCTGCCGTCCGAACCGCTCATCCTGTTCGAGTTTCCTCAGTAAGTGCGATCGCACGGCACTAGACATCACATACAACTCAAAGCCAGCGGGACGGCAAAGGTCTGACAGCAACAAATCCACCTCCGCCACCCAAGGCACGCCATCGGCACGCAGGAAGCGGTTACGAATGAAGTTCACCAGTTCCGGGGTCAGCACGAGGGGAAGCGCCACGTGCTGCGCCAAAAGGCCATAGACCGGCTGAAACTCCCGGACAAAGCGATCAATGGCGTGACTGGCTCGTTCTAATTCAGCGGTTGCAGACATGGTCGTTAACCTCCCAACTGACGGCGTACAGTATCAATCGCCTCGCCCAGTCCCTCAGGGGTCATGGGAAACATGGGGACGAGATGGCGCAGGATTCCGGCAGAGGTTTCCGACCAGCGTGAGGAGGGCATGGGGTTGAGCCAGGCCAGGGCGTTGGTGTACTGGCGGATTTGGTGCAAGACTTGGGCCGTGGCACGAACGCGCGTCCTCTCACGGTAACCCCGGGCCGCCCCAGCATCGCTGACGATGAGGAGACAGGTATTGGCATCGCAGCTACTGAGGATGTGGCGCAGCACTACGGGACGGGTGAGATAGGGGTTGGCATAGACCGAGTCCGCCGGGACGTTGTGGAAATAGAAGACATGAACCCGATCGGGATCAAGGGCGCTTTCGTGGCGAGCGGTTTCGATTAAGTCCCGCGTGAAGTGATGGAAGGGCATCATCGACCCGTTGCGATCGACTAGCAGCAGCAATCGGGCCTGGTTTTCCCGTTCGCGCTGATAGACGGGGGCCAGGAAAAACCCCTGTCGCGTCACGGTTTCCACCGTCGCCGCCACGTCCAGGACGGTGGCCGGACCCGTTGGCACATCCCGCCGCAGGTAACGCCAGGCGTAGGACATTGAGCGCCGCGTAATCGGATAGTCCGAGTCTAAGAACGTCAGCTCGTCGGGGGGGTCGAGAAGACTCGGCGGGGGCGCTTTCAGGGGATAGGGGGCAAGTTCGGCCGGTGTGGTGTCTGTCTGAGGTTGGCTGTCTGGTTGTGAGGCTTGGGACGGTGGAGGGGGGTGCGAGGGGATATCACTCGGGGGGAGTGACGCATCCTCGACGGGGGACAGCGAGGGAGGCTGCGATCGCCCTTGGCGGAGACGATCCCACACGGACTCCCACTCGGTTTGCAGGTGGGCGCGATCGAGGTCTGACTTACACCACAGCAGTTGCAGCACCTCCTGAAGTTCTGCCTCATCCCCCGTTCCCCAACCCCCTTCAAGGGCGCGCAGGGCGACAAAATATTCCGCCATACCCAGGTCGAACCGCGAGCGCACGCGCCGAAACAGGGCTTCGATGACTTCGTGACCTTCGCTCGGTGTCATCCTGTTTCCTCGGCGGTAACAAACTCCTGTTGCCAGTCTTGTCGCAGTTTAAGCAACAGTTCCCGATAGGGCAAGGTGTCCAGGGTCAGTTGTTCGACGGGGAAGGGCTGTTCCTGAAAATAAGCCAATGCTCGCAGCCAGTCGAGAAATTCACTGGTTCCCGGCCGTTTCACTAACCCCTGTTCCCGCAACTGGAGAAACAGGTCAATGGCGCGATCGATGAGTTGTTCCGATGCTGTGGAAACTGCGTCGCCGTCCGCCTGCGCTTCCGTGGTTTGTCGCTCATCGTGAGCGGCGACAATCTCGCGCAAGCGATCTTGAGGGAATTTGACGTAGTAGTAGATACAACGTCGCAGGAAGGGGGCGGGGAGGTTGCCTTTTTCCTTGTTGCTGGTGACGATGACAATGGGTTTGTGTTTGGCCCGCACGGCGCGATCGCCCACCTGTCCCGTTTCCCGAATGTCAAACGCCCAAGGCTCGTCCAGTACGGCGAGGAGGTCGTTGGGAAAATCGAGTTCGGCTTTATCAATTTCATCGATGAGAACGACGGCGGGGCGATCGGCGTCAAAGGCCTTGCCAATTGCCCCTAACCTAATGTAGTCCCCCGGCTTTTGAGGATTGCGATCGCCGTCTTCTGGCAGTTTCTCGGTTTTGTCGTAAATTTGGACATCGTGAAGCCGCAAAATGGCATCGTACTCATAGAGTCCTTCTTTGGCTTTGGTAGTTGAGCGGATATCCCAGCGATAAAACGGCAACCCGAGTTCATAGGCCACGGCAACGGCTAACCGCGTTTTACCGCAGCCGGCCTCGCCTTCGAGCAAGATCGGTCGCCGCAGATAAATTGCTAAGTTCACTGCTGTTTTGAGGTCGTCTGCTGCGACGTAAGGCTCTAGTTGGCTCGGTGAGTCGGGATGGGGGTTTTCGGGTCTGCGAGCAGGATTTCCGTCAAAGTGATACTGGTTTAAGGACATTATCCAGCCTCCATTTTTTGATATTCTTCCAGAATTAAGTCCACTACGTTAACTGGGACACCCTCTGTTCTTCGATAAACGCTGCTAGCTAAATCTTTGGCGGCGCGCCGATTTTTTCTAAATTTGGGTGGTGGACAAGAAGAACACATCCAATTTTTGATTTGTTCCTTTGTCCAGGGAAATAGAGGTAGATGGACTAACGATTTTTCGCAGCAAACGTTACAAGGATCGTAGATATTGCATTCGGCGTAATAAGGCTGCTGTAAAATTTCGGGGTCGTTTGCCTGACAAGCGATCAATAAAAAAAGCTTAACATTAACTAGGTCTTCTTGCTGACAATGACTTTGACAGCGTTCAATTAAAGGCAACCAAAAACAGTCTAAAAACCACTTCAAGACAGAATAAGGGTCTTGAAGATCGTCCCAATTATGAATTTTAAATACCCGAATGCTCCCAAGCTGTAAAGATTGACAGATTTTGGCGATCGCCTGTTCAGGGGTTGCTGGCTCTGACTCGCCTAAATAACCCAAAATCTTGTAAAGTAGAGCATCTCGATCTTTGGGTTCACCGGGAGCAAACTCAATCGGGAAGACTTGAAAATCAGAACCTTGAGCAGCAAGAGTATCTTCAATGTACTGGCTCATAATATCTCCCCGAAGGCGATATGCTCCATTTAATAAGAGTGCAGCCGCTCCGACTGATTCGGTGAATTTTTCTGAGATTTCACCAAAATATTTTCTGGATTTGTAGTAATCCAAAAAAATTAATTTCTTGCTAATTTCTTTGCTGAAGCTCGATTTTACTGAAGTCTTTGTGCTTGTATTTATTGATAGCTGAGCTTCTATTTCTTGTATCTCTGCCTCAATTTCATCACATCGATCATATAGAGTGTTGATGGCTTCTTTTTGTCGCTTATATTGGAGATTGTCATTGGTCGCCTTAAGTTGGTTTTCTGCGATCGCGATCTCTTCCTCTATATTTATTAAGCGTTGTTGTAATCCTTTAAGTTTCCGACTCATCCTATCAAATTATTGATTTCCCGTTC
>SIHH01000281.1:3845-4937 GCA_004299065.1 Phormidium sp. SL48-SHIP
GGAATACGAGACCAAACCGTTCGCAGTTGGCTCACGGGTAGCATGAACGCCACCTTAGAGTTGGGTTGATTCTTTTGAGGACGTTCAGCCTGAACCGCCATCCCGACGACAGCTTCAATGGTTTCATCCCAGACGGGTGCGCCGCTAAACCCCTGTTCGATCCTGCGACCCTGCGCTTTAATATCTTCAATGGATACCCAGCCGTTCCCCATTTGGTCCCGCAGCACTCCCGAGGCCCAGATTCCCACGGGAACGCCGGTTGGGAAACCTAAAATGCGGAACTGATGTCCCCAGGCCCCCTCCCCGACGGTGACTGGGGTTATGTTCTCTGGGGTGCGATCGAGTTTGAGAATCGCGATATCGGCGGGGTTTGCGAGTGAGGGGGCGTCGATGGCTACTTTGTAGGGTAACCATGCCACCACTTGGCCGGTAACCCGTTCTCCTTGAGCCGCCAGGAGGAATTCTAACTCGATAGGCTGCTGTGGTGAGTCTTGGCTGTCGGCCGGTAGGCTTAGAGCCGCTGTAACGACGTGAGCGCAGGTGATGAGATATCCTGGTGCGATCGCGAATCCCGCCCCGACGACGGTTCCATTGCTGTGGAAGATTCGGGCGAGCGATCGCTTAAAGGTTTCAAACCCCTGAGACTGGGGGGTTAACGCTTCCATTTCAACGTCACCTCAAAATTTGCTTCGGCACCAATCTGAGTCACGGCGGCACTCAGTTGGCCTTGAATTTTAACACCAAACTTAACTTCAACTTCGTTGGCTGGGGTGGTTAGCCCGCTAAATTTTTTCTCGATCGCCGCTGCCAGGGGTAAAATATCATCGATGGTATCTTCAAATGTCTTCTTCGCTTTGACGACAACTCCTCCAGTCCCGGCGATCGGATCTGTGGCTTGCTCACCCGTCACGTCTTCGACTTCAATGAGAATGGTGCGATCGCCCTCGACTTGAAATTCAACTAATTGGGTCATGACTGCTTCTCCTGTTGGTTTTGTTTTGGTGTAAACTCGCCCATAGTATAACCTCGATTGGGGGGGCTTTTAATGGTTTGGTTGAAATTTGGTGTGTTTAAGAGGAGACTATGGTTTGT
>SIHH01000282.1 GCA_004299065.1 Phormidium sp. SL48-SHIP
AGTGGGCGATCGCCCTACTCGTCCTCGTCTACCGTTTTCGTTGCCGCCATATTCAGGCTAATTAACGTATCCATAATTCGTAAACTACTGCAATCTTTGAAAAGATTAAACTCCGTCAACTCCTCATACTCCTCAAACCCCACTTCTTCCAAATAAATGGCTAAGGTTTCAAAATCAAAGCCAACCCGATGTACATCAAACTCATTGGTTTGACCGCCGAACATAATGCTCATCAGATGCAGCCGTTCAAACGCCATCAAATTAGGATTGAGATAGAGCCAACAAAGGGTTTGCAAATTGGGAACACTGATAAACAATTTGCCTCCAGGTTCTAGCACCCGATGCCATTCACTCAGGGTCACCAGTAACTCATTATTCAAACTGTGGTGGAAATGTTCCAACACATGACTCGCATAGATCGCTTCGACGGAATTATCCTCAAATTGACTTAAATCAGCAGCATCCCCGACAAAATCGACTTCGGGGCGTTCCTCAATATCTACAATTTTCCAGTCGGGATGGGGTTCTTGGCCACCAATATGAAGTTTGAGTCCCATAATAGTCTCCTGAGTTGATTCGTTTAGGGGGTGATGCGAACGGTGCGCGTCATTTCGGCTGAGGGAGAGAGTGGTGATTGTCCTCATCATGCCCATCATTATGCCCATCCGAGGCAGGTTCTTTGAACCAGAGCATCTGTTTGGGAATAGCGATGCCAATCCCCGCTTCCTCAAACGCCAGCTTCAGACGACGGCGATACTCCCGTTGTACGGCCCATTGTTGCAGAGGTTTGGTCTTCGTCCACATCAGCAGTTGGGTTCCTCGTTCATCGAGATTCTCCACCCCAGCTAACATGGTCGGCTCAATAATTGACTCAGTCCAATCGGGATCGGCTTGCATCTCCTCCATCGTCCGCCGCATCACTTGAATGGCTTCTAGGGCATCTGCATCGTGACTAATCCAAATCTGGAAGTCAATCCGAGACCATTCTTTGCTGAGGTTATGCACCACCTCAATTTGACTATTGGGAACCGTACTGAGTCGGCCCCCTTCTCCCCGCAGGCGAGTCACGCGCAGGTTCATATATTCCACAAAGCCGGGGCCATAGCCCACATCAATCACATCCCCCACCGCAAATTGGTCTTCCCAGAGAATGAGAATCCCGTTAATGAGGTCTTTAATCAGGTTCTGGAAGACAATCGTCAACGCCACACCGAAAATCCCGGCCCCGGTAATCAGGGAATCGAGGGGGAAGTTTTGCAGCGCCAAAAACCAAATCACCCCGATTAAGCCAGCAATGAAGCTTGTCATCCCCTTTAAGGCGGCGGCTAGGGTGGGCGCACGCAGGATAAAGCGTTTTGAGGCCGTGGGATTGAGGGATTCTTGTTCAACCCAGGATTGCAAGATATTGTCAAACAACACATCCGTAAGTTTGTTGGCCACGGCCACCAATAGCCAAATCCCCAAAATCTGAACGGGAAATTCCTGCAACCAAGCCGCATAGGCTCGTGTTTCGGGAAACTGAGACAAAATCAAGATCGTTCCCCCAATCCACAGAGCCAACTGCAAAAACAGCAACACCCGCCGCAGCAAAATCACCATGCTGATGCGCCGTTCTAAGACAATTTGCGGCATCATCGCCCGCAGAAATTGCACTCGGCTTCCCATCCCGGCCGCCTCATTCTCCTCGACGAGAGCATCTTCTGGAGGTTGTAGGTTCTCAGGATGTCGTTGTCGCGAGAGATCTTGATAATGGCCGGTTGTACGCCGTTGTAACAGGGCAATGAGTGGGCTGAGAACGACGATAATGGCCGCTAGAATGAGGGCGGTTTCCCAGCGTTGTTTTCGGGCTTCCGGGAGACGTTCCTGGTACGCGAGTCGTAAGGCTTCTTCAATTTGATCGGCCCAGTCCTCCGCTAGAGCCTCGGGGTTGCGATCGGCCACCTGAGCGTCAAACCGAGTCACCGTGACAATTCTTTCAGGTTCTTCGGGAGACCCTAGATTACCGTCGTCATAGACGCTGATGACATATTGATTAGTGTTCCAGTCTTGTTGAGCCCTCACTTGCAGAGAGTCAGGATCGAAGCCCCCCTCAACTATGCGACTTAACTTGCGCTCAACTTCACGCACCCGGTCTTCTAAGCTGGGGATTGTGCGCGGTTCGTCGGGATTCGACGGCGGTGAACTGATCTCGAAAACTGTACGCCCGTTGAGACGCACTGGCGCAGTGTTTTCGGTCAGTTGTAGGGGTTGGATGGGAATGGGTAGGGGCGTTTGCCCCTCAACCCTCTCGGGACGGGCCGTTGAGAAAGTGACAACGGTGATCAAAGACAGAACTAGCAGCAGGAGACTCGGGAGTAGACGGCCGAGACGTCGTTGGAGATGATGCACGCTAAAGATTGACCTCGTTGAGATTGATCTCGTTGAGATTGATCTCGTCGAGATTGACCTCGTTGAGGACCTCGTTGAGATTGATCTCGTTGACATTGGACAAGATGACATTGGACAAGACGATCTCTTGCTGAGCCTTCAGGAGATGTATCGGGAGATTTAATTGTCCACAAACCATTCGGAACTCCGTTGGCCTGGATCGATGGGGATGCTGACGGCTTTACCGAGGCGAGGACGTTCGCGAGTCTCGCTGATATATTGACGAATCACCTCGGCACTGTTCCAAGCATTGAGATATTCGGCAATCTGCTCAAGATGTTGGGCATAGTCGTCGGCTGAACGAGGAAATGACGCTTGTTCGAGATATTTCCACATCACCTGTAAAAAAATTTTGCCTTGGCGGCGGCGCAGTTGTAGATCGTAGGAACAGCCCCACTTGTTGAGTAGGAGTTGGTGTAACTCAGGTCCAGTCACGATGGGTTGGCTTTGATCGGTTGAGTTGGGCATGGGAGGCGTTACTGGCTGATATCTGGCTCGGATCGCGATCGCTCGGGCAGCTTATGGCTTGTATTTTACATTTCTTCATGGATTCTGGCCGGCCCGGTCTCGATTTTTCAGGAAAGCCGAATCCAGCGATCCCCCCCCCTTTTTTGGCCCCTCCAGCGTGGTATTATGAACGAGTGTTGCGCCATTTTCATTTTTTTTGCTCGCGACGGGACACTTGATCCGATACAATCCCAAACGGTGTGCGTCCTGCTTGGTGTTCTCACGGCAATGGGCGCAGATGAAACGGTGATGCCGTTTGTTAAGCAAAATCAGATACAACCATAATACGTAAATAGCTCCATGACTCAGGCTTCCGGCTCAACCGATGTCCCCTCCATGGGACGACGGCAATTCATGAACTTTCTGACGTTTGGTGCAGTTACCGGAACGGCTCTCGGTGCGCTGTACCCCGTCGTTAAATACTTTATTCCCCCGTCGAGTGGTGGTAGTGGTGGCAGTATCGTCGCTAAAGATGCCCTCGGCAATGATGTGAAAGCGACTAGCTTCCTCGCTGAACACAATGTGGGCGATCGCGTCCTCACTCAAGGCTTCAAAGGAGATCCGACCTACATCGTCGTTGAAGGCGAACAGGCGATCGCCGATTATGGCCTCAACGCCATTTGCACTCACCTCGGCTGTGTGGTTCCCTGGAATGCGAGTGCAGAGAAATTTATCTGCCCCTGTCACGGGTCTCAGTATAACAAGTCGGGTAAAGTGGTTCGCGGTCCCGCTCCTCTGTCTCTGGCATTAGTCCATGTGGACGTAGCAGAGGACGATAATGTGGTTCTCGCCGAGTGGACTGAAGAAGACTTCCGCACTCAGGAAACACCCTGGTGGGTTTAACGCTCCCCCAACCTCTCCCCTCTGGGGAGAGATTATTTTGAGAATTCCCCTAGCCATTGAGAGAAGAGAACGTTGTCACAATTGATGAAATACTCTAGTGCTTGGGCGACACAACTGTTCGCCCCTTTGATGACCCTGGCGAGGAAAGGACTTCTGGTTAGCTTGGCAGCAGCGGCTGTCTTTGTGGCCAGTGATGTCCTCGTCCCTCAAGCCGCAGCCGCTTACCCCTTCTGGGCTCAACAAACGGCCCCAGAAACCCCCCGCGAAGCCACTGGACGCATTGTTTGCGCCAACTGTCACCTGGCTGAAAAAGCGATGGATGTTGAGGTGCCTCAGTCAGTGCTTCCCGATACCGTCTTTAAGGCGGTTATCAAGGTTCCTTACGACACCTCCAAGCAGCAAATTCTGGGTGACGGTAGTAAGGCTGGCTTGAATGTCGGTGCCGTGCTGATGCTCCCCGAAGGCTTTAAGATTGCTCCCGAAGAGCGCATTCCTGAAGAACTCAAGGAAGAAGTCGAAGGCATTTTCTACCAAAGCTATACCCCCGACCAAGAGAATGTGATTCTCGTCGGCCCTCTCCCGGGTGAGGAACATCAGGAATTAGTCTTCCCGGTTCTGTCTCCTGACCCCAATCGCGATTCCTCGGTTAACTTTGGTAAGTATTCTGTTCACGCGGCGGGTAACCGGGGTCGCGGTCAAATCTATCCGGCCGGTAATAACAGCAATAACATTGCTTACAAGGCTGAACATGCTGGAACCATTACCGCCATTGACCCCAATGATGAGGGTGGCTATACCGTCACCTTAGACACTGAAGACGGGTCTGAAGTCGTCGAGTCGGTTCCCCCCGGTCCCGAGATCTTGGCCTCGGTGGGTGACACCGTCGCCGCTGGCGATGTGCTGACGACTGACCCCAATGTGGGTGGTTTTGGTCAGAAGGATACGGAAATTGTCCTACAAAATCCAGCTCGGATTCAGGGCTTGTTAGGCTTCTTTGCCTTGGTTGCTTTGGCTCAAATCATGCTGGTTCTCAAGAAGAAACAAGTTGAGAAGGTTCAAGCGGCTGAAATGGAATTTTAAGCAGCTAATTGGCTTTTATAACCCTGTCTTTTATAACCCTGT
>SIHH01000283.1 GCA_004299065.1 Phormidium sp. SL48-SHIP
AACTATGCAAACGTCCGAAACCCGTCCCCAACTCAGCCTCCCCCAACGTCAAGCCAGCGTCTCCCGCAAAACTGGGGAAACCGATGTCCAAGTCAGCATTAACCTCGATGGAACCGGCCAATGTCACGCCAACACCGGGATTCCCTTCCTCAACCATATGCTGCACCAAATCGCCTCTCATGGACTGATTGATTTGGAAGTCAACGCTGTGGGGGATTGGGAGATTGATGACCACCATACCAATGAAGATGTGGGGATTACCCTCGGACAAGCCTTAGCCCAAGCCTTGAGCGATCGCAAGGGAATCGTTCGCTTCGGTCATTTCGTCGCCCCCCTCGATGAATCCCTGATTCAAGTGGCCCTAGACTTCTCAGGACGACCTCATCTGAGTTATGGTCTGGAGATTCCCACGGAACGGGTGGGAACCTATGACACGCAACTGGTGCGAGAGTTCTTTGTCGCGATCGTCAATCACGCGCAACTCACCCTGCATATCCGCCAACTCGATGGCCTCAACTCCCATCATATTATTGAAGCCACCTTCAAAGCCTTCGCCCGATCGCTGCGCATGGCCGTGGAAATCGACCCCCGCCGGGCCAGTACCATCCCCAGTTCCAAAGGGGTTCTCTGAATCTCCACCCCCAAAACTCAGAGTGTTAAGCTTTCTTGCGATCGCACTGAGCAACGGAAGCACTCATGTTAACGTTCTACCCAGAACACGAAACTAGCTGACTACGCCAAGTTTGGCAGGAGAACTCCCTTGAACGCATCCCTATCGCATCACGGACAGAACGCGCACGAGGATATCGGTGACTACGTCGCTCACCTTCAGTTCCACATGACCCTTCAGGCGCGTAACCTGGTTCCTAACCTAACTCAAGCCGCTGATAGCCGCGAGCAACTTCTCCACGAGACTCAGGCTGAGTTTGAAAAACAAGTCTCTCGACAAGCCATTCAGCGCGGTTAATCTCGCCATTGGCGGACGGTTATCGATTTCAGATTTCGCTGACAGAACACCCACCCAGTTCTCTCTCACTCAGATTGAGACCGGGTGGGTTTCTCAATCCTCGACTAGCCACAGCAAAATTCGCTAAACTAGCAAATTAACACTTGTCGCGTGGAACCCCGAAAGCGGGGCGAATACTCCATTAATCATCAAATCTACGGAGACCTCAAGGGACTCAAATCCAGCCAACTCAAACAACTGCAACGGCTGTATCACCAGCGGTTACCGGGCGATCGCCTCACGACACCAGAGTTCGCCCAGCGTTTAGCGGCCATCAGTACCGATTTAGGGAAACCCGTGTCCGCCTATCTCAACCGTCGTGGCCAAGTGATTCGCGTCGGGGTGGGAAGTCCTCGCCAAACCCAAATCCCACCCCTCGAACTCCCTCGCTACGGGGCGAGTCGTCTCAGTGGGATTCGTTGCATCGCCACCCAACTGAAACGGGATGAACCGGGAACCGCCACCCTGACGGCTATGGCCATCCAGCGCTTAGATGCCCTAATCTGTCTCACCCTCACCGGGTCTGGGTTTCAGCGACGAGGCGGCGGCGAAACGGGCTATGTTCACCGGGCCTATCTGGCCCATCTGGTTCCCAACCCCAGCGAAGCCAGTTGGATGCTATCTGAGGAAATGACCCTAGAGGCGATCGCCCAACAGGACTTTCTCGACCTCGTTGAAGCCCTCGAAGGGGAATTTGAACGGGAATTTATTGGTCAATCGATTGATAGCGACGGCGATCGCGTGCTACTGGTGGGATTGCGAACCCAGAACATGAGTGAAGCCGAATTTGAGGAACATCTGGCCGAAGTGGTGCGCCTCGTCGATACCGCTGGCGGTGTGGTGTTGCAAACCATCCAACAGGGGCGATCGCGGCCCCATCCTCAAACCGTCATTGGGTCCGGGAAAGTCGATGAACTCGCCCTGGCCGTACAAACCCTCGGGGCCAATCTCGTCGTGTTCGATCGCGATCTCTCCCCGGCCCAAGTCCGTAACCTGGAAAAACGCATCGGTGTCCGAGTCGTCGATCGCACCGAAGTCATCCTCGATATCTTCGCCCAACGCGCCCAGTCCCGGGCCGGGAAACTACAAGTCGAACTGGCCCAACTCGAATACACCCTACCCCGCCTCACCGGACAAGGTCAGAACATGTCCCGCCTGGGGGGAGGAATCGGAACCCGAGGCCCCGGTGAAACCCAACTCGAAACCGAACGACGGGCGATCGGCCAGCGCATTTCTCGCCTACAACGGGAAGTCACCAACCTCCAGGCCCACCGGGCGCGAATGCGTCAGCAACGTCAGGCCCAAGAGGTTCCCTCCATCGCCCTCGTTGGCTACACCAACGCCGGGAAATCCACTCTCCTCAATGTTCTCGCGAACTCAGAAATCTATACCGCCGATCAACTCTTCGCCACCCTCGATCCCACCACTCGCCGTCTCAGCATTCAGGAAGATGTCACCAACGTGGTTCATCAGTTGGTGTTAACGGACACCGTGGGCTTCATCCATGAACTTCCCCCCGCCCTGGTTGATGCGTTCCGGGCCACCCTCGAAGAAGTCACCGAAGCCGATGCACTTCTCCATGTCGTTGACTTATCTCATGCGGCTTGGCAGAATCAAATCCATTCTGTTATGGGAATCTTGGCTGAAATGCCCATTACCCCCGGCCCCATTTTGTTGGTGTTCAATAAAATCGATTCGGTGGACGGGGATACCTTGGAACTGGCTAAAGAGGAATATCCCCAAGCTACCTTCATCTCCGCCACCGCCGGGTTTGGCCTCGCCACTCTGCGCCAACGCTTATTGCAATTGGTGGACTATGCTCGTTAGAGAGGGAACGGGGAACCGGGAACGGGGAATAGAAACTCCTCGTTGCTGGGAAACCGTAACGTTTTGCTAAGATTGAAGAGTTGTTGCGCGATCGCATCGTAAATCATGGCTAACGTCGAAATCTATACTTGGACCTTCTGTCCCTACTGTCTCCGTGCCAAATCCTTGTTAAAACGTAAAAACGTGGAGTTCACCGAACATAACATCCAAGGCGACAACGAGGCGCGGGATAAAATGGCCCAACGGGCTGATGGACGTAGAAGTGTGCCGCAAATTTTTATTAACGACCAACATATTGGCGGCTGCGATGACTTGCACGCCCTCGATGCCAAGGGAGAACTGGACGCTCTTCTGCAACAAACGGCATAATTTGGGTCAGAATGGGGGGCATTATCGTTATGCCCCGACTCAACTATGAACTCTCTTATTAAAACCATCGGTGGCGGATCGTTGCTGATGATGAGTCTCGTCACCTTCCCAGACTCAGGACACCCTCAACCCAACCCTGACTTGGGGCCTGAATCAGAGCCTGAGTCGGGGTTGTCTGAGTCTGAATCCGCTCAAGATACTCCGCCCCAAGACTGGTACGAAACCTGTGTCACCGGCACCGCCCAAGACGCGATTAGTGCCTGTGATGCCCTCATTGAAACGGATCCTGAGAATGAGCGGGCCTGGACGAATCGGGGTAACGCCCTCGATGAAATTGGTGAAACCGAGGCGGCCCTCGACTCTCACGATCGCGCCCTGGAACTGGCCCCCACGTACTCCCTGGCCTTAGCCAACCGTTGCGCGACGCTGGGAAATTTGGGCGAACATGAAGCCGCTGTCGATTCCTGTTTGGCGGCGATTGAAGGGGATGGCCGCTGGGGCGATAGTGGTGAGGAACTGGCGTGGGACAATATGGGGGTATCTCTGGCCTATTTAGACCGCTATGAGGAGTCTCTAAACGCCCATCGCATGGCTTTAGACCTTAACCCGGATTATGCCAACGCCTGGAACAATCTCGGGGCGACGCTGTTTGATTTAGAACGCTATGGGGAGGCGATTGAGGCCTTTGAACAGGCGTTAGATCTCAATCCGAGCGATGCCTTGGCCCGTAGTAATCTGATTGTGGCCCGTCAACGCGATCGCCAACCCCCAGACTCAGCCCCAGACTCAGCCCCAGACTCAGCTCCAGATTCACCCCCAGACTAATCGGGCCATTCCACGACAACAGGGGTATGGTCACTGGGTTTCGTCCATTGTCGGGGTTCGCGGTCAATGACACAGGAGCTGGCCCGTTTGTAGAGAGCCTCAGTGAGATAATGGTGGTCAATGCGCCAACCCCGATTTCGTGGGAAAGCTCCGGCTCGATAGTCCCACCAGCTATACTGTTGCGCCTCTGAGTTGAATTTACGAAAAGCGTCGGCTAACCCCAAACTCAGAACCCGCTGTAGGGCCTCTCGCTCGACGGGAGTTGTCCCAACGACGGGCGTTTTACCCGGTGGCGTATGGATATCTCGGTCATCCGGGGCAATGTTGAAGTCGCCACAAATACATACATCTGTATATTTGTCAAGGGTTAATTTGGTATAGTCGTACAGTTGGTTGAGCCAGCGCAGTTTGTAGTCATATTTATCGCTGTCGTAGTCACCGCCATTGGGGACATAGAGGTTGATAATCCGAATCCCTTGGACTGTAGCGGCGATCGCCCGTTTTTGCGCGTCGAGTTCCCCCACCACCTCAGCCCCCAGCCTGGGGCTAAAACCAATCTCAACATCTTTTAGGGGCGATCGGCTCATCATCGCCACTCCGTTATAGGACTTTTGCCCCGAAACCGCCAGCTCATAACCCAGAGCGGCAAAGGGTTCGCGGGGAAAGTCGCCATCGACCACTTTCGTTTCCTGAATACATAAGACATCGACAGGATTGGCTTGAAGCCAGTCACAAACAAGTCCCTGGCGTGTACGGATTGAGTTGACATTCCAAGTGGCAATTTTCATGGGGGAAGATAGGGAACAGGGAACAGGGAACAGGGAACAGGGAACAGGGAACA
>SIHH01000284.1:0-1701 GCA_004299065.1 Phormidium sp. SL48-SHIP
AACAGGGAACAGGGAACAGGGAACAGGGAATAGGGAACAGGGAACAGGGAATAGAGAGGTCGGGTGTGTTCTGGTTTCAATCCAGGTTAGGACCTCAACCCGTCGATTGTAGGGGCGAAAAATTTTTCGCCCCTACAAAATTTTTCGCCCCTACCGGCCCGAACGCAGGACTGGGCTGGCGTTGACGAGGATGGCAACGATCGCCAACAGCCACACTAGCCAATCTCCCCAACGAACATAGAGGGTGCGACTCTGGCGGCGATAAATGGTCTCTTGATGGGTGGCGTACTGGTTGATTTCAGAGATCCAAAGGGTCTCCCCATGGGGATTCACAAACGCCGAATAGCCGGTATTGGTGGCCCGGACGGCCCAGCGATCGAGTTCAATGGCCCGCATCACGTCCTGAGCGTGATGTTGGCGGGGCATAGAGGCGTCATAATGGGCATTGTTGGCGGCACTGAGGAAAAATTCACCCCCTCGCCGGGCCTGGGCTTGGAGATGCTGTGGAAAGGCGGATTCGTAGCAAATACTGACAATGGCCGGTCCGAAGGGGGTTTCTAGGAGTTGGTCCCCGGAACCCGGTATCATCTGAGCTTGTAGGGGAGACAGACGGCTAATAAATCCCCCTAAGACCGATTCAAAGGGGATATATTCTCCGAGGGGGACGAGAATCGCTTTGTCGTAATAACTGAGGGTGTCTCCGTTGCGGCTGATGCTGAGAAGACTGTTGGTGTAGTGGCTTGGAGTTCCCCGTAGCGTTCCCACCCAGGCGGGAACGCCGCGATCGCGAATGGCTTGGTAGAAATGGCCGGCGGGACTATTACTATATTGGAGGCGATCGCCTTGCCACAACACCGGTAACGCCGTCTCAGGGGTCATCACCCCATCGACTCCGGCCTCGCTCAGTTCCTCATAGCCTCGGGTATAGCCTTCTAAGGCTTGCCGCAATCCGTCGGGATAGAGTTTAATCTCGTTGGGGATATTGCCCTGAATCAGTCCGACGTTCAGACTCTGTTCGGGGCGATCGTTGAGGGGACGGCTGTAGAGATAGCCCCCCAGTCCCTGGGCCAGTCCCAGCACCAGAAACCCAGCCACAATCGCCGAGAGACGGACTCTTTTACGAGATAGGTCAAATGAGTCAAACGCTGCCGCCCAACAGCCGTTAACCGCCACCAGGACGGCGGTAATGGTGGTGGTTCCTGAGAGTTGCCCCAGGTGTAAGATGGGCAAATTATGGGGACTTTGGGTGTAGGCGAGGGAGGACCACCAGAGGGGGAGCGATCGCCACAGCACTTCCAAGAGACACCAACTGGCGACCCCGATGAGAATCCTCGCCCCCCAACCGAAAAATTTTTCGCCCCGACTCCATTGTTGGAGATAAGCCTGAAGATAGGCCCAAAGTCCCACTAAAACCGCTCCCCAGAGGGCGATGAAGAGCCAACAGGCGATCGCAATGGCCAAACTCGCCAACCAAGGAACCCCCATCCAGGTCATGGGATGAACCCCGGTAATCCAAAAAATGGCGGTTCCATGAAATCCCGCACCCCAAGCTGCTCCCAAATGCCACGTTGGAGTGGTTTGTCGCCCTATCAGCCACCAGAGGGGGGCCAGGGCGAACCAGGCTAAACCCCACCATTCCCAGGGGGCGACGGTACAACCCATGAGGATACCGCTAAGGAGACTCAAAAACAGGGGTTTCAC
>SIHH01000284.1:1801-4829 GCA_004299065.1 Phormidium sp. SL48-SHIP
TTTATCGAGGTCGTGTCATCTCCACAGCAGCCGCTAGGATATCATCTTCAGTTTCGAGACTTTCTAGAAAATCTGGATCGATTTGCTCCTGGATTTTTTGGGAGGCAATTTCATAGTTGCGCGATAATACTACCTTTAGCAACACATCCATGATTTGCTCCTGATTTGAGGAATTTGATAATGCCTGAATAAGCTCTTGTTTGTCAGACTCTGATATGGCTTTATCTTGACAAATACTGGCTACAGTTTGTCGATGGTTTTCGCAAAAAAACAAAATTCGTTTAATCAATTCAGAAGACGATGAATTATTGAGTTGAGACAGCTCTTCTACTCGTTTGGAGAGTTTAGGATCGAGAGGAGTCTCTGATGTGTTTCTAATCATTTTCAATAAAACTTGACTCACTACAGTATAAGCCAGTCTCAAACGGATTGCCCAGTCCGGCACGAGAACCGGCAAAATCCATCCCATCATCGCAACAAGACCTGTAGAGACCCAATTGTGGCGGGACTGGGACTCCCCTCAGGGTCATCCTCCTCATCATCAGCCACCTCAATCGAAACAATCACCGAATCCGCCGTAATTTGGGCGCTGAAGTGGTCTTGAATCCCTTGAACCAGAAAGTTAATGGCCTCAACCGTTAGTCCCGTTTCCTCCGCCATTCTCTGGTCAAGGTCTGTATCTTGGAGGAAGTCTTGCAACCGCTTTTGATTGAAAATCTGAAGTTGAGTATTGACCATTTGGTTCAACAGAGGACTGAGGTCATTACTGTTAATAAAGGGAACATTGACTCGCACTTGGGTGTCTCCGGCTTCCATGTTGAGAGACCCTTGATTGAGGTTGACAAAGACTGTTTGCGAGAGTTCAAAATCGACCAGTCCAATGACCGGGTACTCGATCGCCAAATTGCCCAAAATCCGGAAACCTTCATCGAGGAGTTGGTAGCGCATTCGACGAATGGTGAAGGGAAAAAATTCGTCGTTGTTGATGTCTTGTCGGGCTTGATCGAGGAAGCGATCGAGATGCAGTTTTTGGTCGAGACAGGGCCGGGGAAATTCAATTTCTAGGTGTGTCTCGTCTTCGATGTGCGATCGCAGTTCACAGGGAATCAACGTCTCCCCCGGTTGACTCATCCAGGGGACCAAAATCAGGGAGAGGGAGAAGACAACGACTAAAAGCCAACGCCAAGGACTGTTCACGGGTTTACGCCAAAAGAGATCGCCTAATCGGTTAAGGTTAAGGCAAGTTGATAGAGGTCACGACGGGAGAGGGGGGTCGATTGTGCCAGGAGACGGCTGGCCTGCGATCGCGAGTGACCTTGTTGCATCAGGGCCTGTAACTCTGATTTTAAGGCGGCTTCCGAGAGTTGACGACTGGGGGAGGAACAGCCACCGATGACTAGGGTATATTCTCCCTTGGGATTATGGTCTTGATAATAGGCGATCGCCCCGGCCAAGGTTCCCCGCCAAATCTCTTCAAAGCGTTTGGTTAATTCTCGGCCCAGGGTCACTCGGCGATCGCCTCCCAAGACCGTTTGTAAGTCCTCCAGGGTCTGTCGCAGCCGATGGGGGGCTTCATAGAACACCAGCAATCGGGGTTCCGTTTGCAACTGTTCTAGGCGTTCCTGACGCTCTTTCCCTTTCAGGGGGAGGAAGCCTTCAAAACAGAAGCGATCGCCCTCAATCCCCGCCACACTGACGGCTGTGACACAAGCACTCACCCCAGGAATCGGAATCACCGGGATTCGGGCCTCAGCACAAGCCTGGACGAGTTCATACCCCGGATCAGAAATCCCCGGCATTCCCGCATCGGTGACGAGGGCGATCGCCGTCCCCCCCCGCAGGCGAGACAGCAGTTCCTCTAACCGTTCATGGCGATTATGGTGGTGATAGCTAATTAGGGGGGTTTCAATCTGGAAATGTTGCAACAGTTTCCCCGTATGACGAGTATCCTCGGCAGCAATCAAATCCACGTCCTTGAGGGTTTGAATGGCCCGCAAGGTCATATCCTGCAAATTACCAATTGGCGTTCCCACCAGATATAAAGCCGCCATCGTCATAAGCCGATCAACCCCCCTGAGGGGGAGAATCATGATTCTCCCCTACTCCTGATTCGTCTCCGGAGACTCCTCTTGCGTCTGATGATGACTAAACCGTTCCTCGGCGTTATCCATCACCTCTTGGAACTTCTCCAACACCTCACCGGGATAACTTTCTAATTCCTTCATCGACAGAGAGATGCGGTTTTTCCACTCATCAATCTCCGTCACAATCACCTTCAGCGGTTGTCCTTCCTCAAACAAGGTTTCCACATCAGGAATCCGGGCCTTACTAATCTGTTTAATATGCAGCAGTCCCGTCACGCCGCCCAACTCGACAAACACCCCATAGGGTTTAATGTTGGCGACGGTTCCCTCGACTAACTCCCCAGCCACGAGATACCGCATCCGACTGGCTTTCGCCGCCTGACGGTGGGAACAGACCAACTTATCTTCATCGGCGTTGACGTCTAGCAGCGTGACCGTGAGATGTTGTCCTACTAAGGCATCTAGGTTATGGCGGTCTACGAGGTGCGATCGCGGAATAAAGCCTCGCAAGCCGCGAATATCCACCACCACACCACCTCGGTTGGTTCCGGTGACCTCAACCTCAACCGTCTCTCCAGTTTCCTGGAATTTCGCCAATTTGTCCCAAGTCTCCTTAATCTCAATCTGGCGAATGGAGAGAGTCACTTGTCCCTCAGCATTGGCCCCACGAATCACGAGAAACTCCCGTTCTTCATTCAGGGGGAGGGCTTCTTCGAGATTGGTTACCAACTCCGCCGAGACTTCCTTGAGGGGCAAAAAGCCATGAGACTTACTGCCAATGTCGACATAGACCCCATCAGCCTCATGTTGAAAGACCTTTCCGGTCACCAATTGTCCCTTTTCCGGAATCGTATCGTGGCCATCGAGGGCTTTGGCGAAGTCCTCCATAGAAAAGGGCATGTCCCGATTGGAGCGAGATTGAGCAGTCATAGCAATGAAGAAGG
>SIHH01000285.1 GCA_004299065.1 Phormidium sp. SL48-SHIP
CAATCGCGAAGCGTGCAGGAACTGCAATCGCGAAGCGTGCAGGAACTGCAATCGCGAAGCGTGCAGGAACTGCAATCGCTCCCTAAACCCAAGATCCGCACCCACTCCCCCGAACCGCCGCTCACCAAGGACTAAGAGCATGAACACTAGCACCTACGCCACCCTCGACGGAAACGAAGCCGTTGCCCGGGTTGCCTACAAACTCAACGAAGTCATCGCCATCTACCCCATCACCCCCGCCTCCCCCATGGGCGAATGGGCCGATGCTTGGATGTCAGACGGGCAACCCAACCTTTGGGGAACCGTCCCCTCCGTCATCGAAATGCAGAGCGAAGGAGGGGCGGCCGGGGCCGTGCATGGGTCCCTACAAACCGGGTCACTCACCACCACCTTCACCGCCTCCCAAGGGTTGCTGTTGATGATCCCCAACCTCTACAAAATTGCCGGGGAACTCACCAGCGCCGTCCTCCATGTAGCTGCCCGTTCCGTCGCCGCCCAGGCCCTGTCCATCTTCGGCGACCATAGCGATGTCATGGCCGCCCGAGGAACCGGCTTCGCCCTCCTCTGTTCCGCCTCCGTCCAAGAAGCCCAAGATCTAGCCCTGGTCGCCCATACCGCCAGCCTCGAATCGCGGGTTCCCTTCATCCACTTCTTCGACGGCTTCCGCACCTCCCACGAAATCCAAAAAATCGAAACCCTCGACGAGTCCATCATTCGCGATCTCATCGATGACGACTGGGTCTATGCCCATCGTAGCCGGGGACTGACCCCCGATCGCCCCGTCTTACGAGGCACCGCCCAGAACCCCGATGTCTTCTTCCAAGCCCGAGAAAGCGTCAACCCCTTCTACAACGCCTGTCCCGACATGGTACAGCGGGCCATGGACCAACTGGCGCAACATACCGGTCGCCAGTACCAAATCTACGAATACCACGGCGCACCCGATGCCGATCGCGTCGTCGTCCTCATGGGGTCCGGCTGTGAAACCGCCCAAGAAACCGTAGACTACCTCAGCGCCCAAGGGGAAAAGGTTGGAGTCCTGAAAGTGCGCCTCTATCGCCCCTGGGACATCGACAAACTTCTCGCCGCCTTCCCCAACACCGTCGAGAAAATCGCCGTCCTCGATCGCACCAAAGAACCCGGCGCCAGCGGCGAACCCCTCTATCTCGATATTGTCTCCGCCTTCAGCGAAGCCTGGGAAGGCACAATGCCCAAAATCGTCGGCGGACGCTATGGCTTGTCGTCCAAAGAATTCAACCCCGCCATGGTGAAAGGCGTCTTCGACAACCTCAGCCAAGACAAACCCAAAAACCACTTCACCATCGGCATTCACGACGACCTCACCCAAACCTCCCTTCCCTACGACGAATCCTTTAGCACCGAACCCGATGAGGTCTCTCGTTCCGTATTTTACGGCTTAGGCTCCGATGGAACCGTCGGCGCCAACAAAAACTCCATCAAAATCATCGGTTCCGCCACCGACAACTACGCCCAGGGCTACTTCGTCTATGACTCCAAAAAATCCGGGGCCGTCACCGTCTCCCACCTGCGCTTTGGTCCCCGGGCCATTCGCTCCACCTACCTGATTAACCAGGCCAACTTCGTCGGCTGTCACCAATGGACGTTCCTCGAAAAACTCAACGTCCTCAAAGCCGCCGCCCCAGGCGCCACCTTCCTCCTCAATAGTCCCTATAGTCCCGACGAGGTGTGGGATCGGCTTCCCCTAGAGATTCAAGAGCAGATTGTCCGTAAAAACCTCAAATTCTACGTCATCAACGCCCTACAAGTGGCACGGGACAATGGTATGGGGGGACGCATCAATACCGTGATGCAAACCTGCTTCTTTGCCCTGTCAGGGGTCTTACCTCGGGAAGAGGCCATCAGCGAAATCAAAAAAGCCATTGAGAAAACCTATGGCAAAAAAGGACAAGCTATTGTCCAGATGAACCTGAACGCCGTCGATGCGACGCTGGACCATCTCTATGAAGTGAATGTGCGCGAAGCGACTTCCACCGTCCGCATGAGTCCGACGATTCCCGATACCGCACCGGAGTTTGTCCGTACCATCGAGGGCAAAATGTTGGCTCGTGAAGGAGATGACCTCCCCGTGAGCGCCCTCCCCTGTGATGGAACCTATCCCACAGGAACCGCGAAATGGGAAAAACGCAATGTTGCCCAAGAAATCCCCGTTTGGGACCCTGATGTCTGCGTGCAATGTGGCAAATGCGTCATGGTTTGCCCTCATGGGGTGATTCGCGGCAAAGCCTACGACGAGGGGCAATTGGGGAATGCACCCGAGAGCTTCAAGTTCACCGATATTCGTGACAAAGACCCCAATTTCGCCGGCAGCAAGTTTACGATTCAGGTGGCTCCCGAAGACTGTACCGGTTGCGGCATTTGTGTCGATGTCTGTCCAGCGAAAAACAAATCGATGCCCTCCAAGAAAGCCATTAATATGGAGGCGCAACCGCCGCTACGGGAACAGGAACGGGAAAACTGGGACTTCTTTATGAATCTCCCCAATCCCGATCGCCGCAACCTGCATCTCGATCGCATCCGTCAGCAACAATGGCAAGAACCGCTGTTTGAGTTCTCCGGGGCCTGTGCCGGTTGTGGGGAAACCCCCTATCTGAAACTGGTGTCGCAACTGTTCGGCGATCGCACCGTCATCGCCAACGCCACCGGCTGTTCCTCCATCTACGGCGGCAACCTCCCCACCACCCCCTGGGCTCACAACGCCGAGGGACGGGGGCCAGCTTGGTCCAACAGTCTCTTTGAAGACAACGCCGAGTTTGGCTTAGGCTTCCGTATGTCCCTCAACAAACATATGGGATTTGCCCAAGAGTTGCTGCAAAAACTCTCCGGGGAACTGGGGGACACTGTAGTCCAACAGATTCTTGACAATCCCCAGAAATCCGAAGCCGACATCTGGGAACAACGGGAAGCCGTGGCGGGTTTGAAACAACAGCTTGACTCCCTCAGCAGCCCTGACGCGAAACAACTGCGTAGCCTCGCCGATTACTTGGTGAAAAAAGATGTCTGGATTATCGGTGGGGATGGTTGGGCCTATGACATCGGCTTTGGCGGCTTAGATCACGTCATCGCCAGTGGTCAAAATGTCAACATCCTGGTCATGGATACGGAGGTGTATTCCAACACCGGCGGACAGTCGTCTAAAGCGACTCCTCGCGGTGCGGTGGCTAAGTTTGCCGCTGGTGGGAAACCGGCACCCAAGAAAGACTTGGGCTTAATTGCCATGACTTACGGCAATGTCTATGTGGCCTCCGTGGCCATGGGGGCGCGGGATGAACATACCCTGAAGGCCTTTATCGAAGCGGAGGCCTATGAGGGGCCGTCCTTGATTATTGCCTACAGCCATTGCATCGCTCATGGCATTAACATGACCACCGCCATGACTCATCAGAAAGCGTTGGTTGAAAGTGGTCGCTGGTTGCTGTATCGCTATAACCCTGAGTTGAAAGAGATGGGTCAGAATCCCTTGCAAGTGGATTCGCGATCGCCCAAGAAAGGGGTGGAAACCTCCATGTACGCGGAAAACCGCTTCAAGATGCTCACCAAAACCAAACCCAAAGACGCGAAGCGGTTGCTGAAAGAAGCCCAAGGCGATGTGGATACTCGTTGGGCCATGTATGAATACCTGGCCAATCGTCCCCTCACCAACGACGAATAGACCTTCAGAACCGTCGGGGGAGCCACCCCATTAGCTCCCCCAGTCCCCCTAGTTTGACGCGAATATCATGGAACTCACCACACAGTATCTCGGACTCAGCCTCAAATCTCCCCTGGTTCCCTCAGCGGCGGCTCCTTTAACAGAAGACATCGATAATGTCAAGCGTTTAGAGGATGCTGGAGCGGCGGCGATCGTGCTACACTCCCTGTTTGAAGAACAACTGCTCAAAGAGAAATTCGAGTTACACCACCACCTCGAATATGGAACCGAGAGTTTCGCCGAAGCCCTGACCTATTTCCCCGAAGCCGAAGAGTATCACGTCGGTCCCCAACTGTACCTCGACCATATCCGCGACGCTAAAGCCAGCGTTGACATTCCCATCATCGCCAGTTTGAACGGTTTTTCCCCCGGCGGTTGGGTCGAATATGCCCAACAGATGCAAGACGCCGGGGCGGATGCCTTGGAGTTGAACATCTACTATGTTCCCACGGACATGAACATGACCGGGGCTGAGGTGGAAGAGAACTATCTCAACATCTTGCGGGATGTCAAAGGGGAGGTTAACATCCCCGTGGCGGTGAAGTTGAGTCCCTTTTTCAGCAACATGGCCAATATGGCCAAACGGCTATCGGACGCCGGGGCGGATGGACTGGTGTTGTTTAACCGCTTCTACCAGCCAGACATTGATTTAGAGGAGTTGGAAGTTTCGCCCCATGTCCTCTTGAGTACCCCCCAGGACCAGCGATTACCCATGCGTTGGATTGCCCTGTTGTATGGTCAAGTTGAGACGGATTTTGCAGCCACCGGCGGCATTCAACATGGCACCGATGCCATCAAGTTACTTATGGCCGGGGCGAAGGTGACGCAAGTTTGTTCGGCGTTACTCCGTCATGGGATTCCCCATCTCCGGAACCTTGAACATCAGATGTTGCATTGGATGGAAGAGCATGAGTATGAGTCGGTGCAACAGATGCAGGGTAGTATGAGTCAGCGCCATTGTCCTGATAAGTCTGCCTATGAACGGGCGCAATACATGAAGGCGGTTTCCTCCTATCAGTATGAACCGGAACGGGTGATGTCCTAATCCCTCCCAAGAGGGGAAAAACCCACCCCCAACCCCTCCCAAGAGGGGAA
>SIHH01000286.1:0-2333 GCA_004299065.1 Phormidium sp. SL48-SHIP
TCCCCTCTTGCCTCTTGCCTCTTGCCTCTTGCCTCTTGCCTCTTGCCTCTTGCCTTCCCCCCTTCCCCCATGATCCAAAACCGCGAACCTGGCTACAACTTAGCGTTATATCACCTGTTTAAATGGTCGGTGGTGAGTCCGCTGTTTTATAGTTACTTCCGAGGACGGGTTTATGGTGTCGAGAACGTCCCCAAATCCGGGCCGCTAGTGGTAACTAGCAATCATGCCAGTTATTTTGACCCACCGATGATTTCCTGTGCGGTGGAGCGTCCAGTCGCCTACATGGCGAAAGAAGAACTGTTTAAAAATCCCATCTTTGCCAAAGCAATTCGTTTGTATGGAGCCTATCCTGTGAAACGTAAAGCCGCCGATCGCAGTGCGATTCGCTCGGCTTTAGAGTATTTAGAACAGGGATGGGCCACGGGGGTGTTTCTCTCAGGAACTCGTACTCGCGATGGTCGCATTCCCAACCCGAAACCTGGTGCTGTTTTGATTGCGGCTAAAGCTCAAGTCCCAATTTTACCGGTTTGTCTTTGGGGAACTCAAGCCATTTTTCAAGGCTCCTCCAAGCCGCGATCGGTTCCGGTGACGATTCGCATCGGAGAACCTGTTAACCCCCCGCAATCAGGCGATCGCGAGGGGTTAGAGGCTGTAACTCAACACTGTACTGAGGTGATTGAGTCACTTCATGATCTCGGTCGTTAGGGAAAAAACAATGTCGGGGCGAACCTTGATGGTGGCCCTCTTCTGGCAAGAGGCGAGAGGGGTTTGACCCCTGAGGGTTGTGTCCCTGAATTGGTTGGCTTTAAAGACGGGGTACTTTAGAATCGGGCAAACCCTACCCGAATGGCATGACTATGACTCAATACGTCGAAGTTCTCTCCAATAAGACCGCCCTGATTGATCGCAGTGTGGCTTTGATTGTCGAGAAAATCCAGGGTGCGATCGCCCAACGGGGAACCTGTACCATCGCCCTATCCGGGGGAAGTACCCCGAAACCGATCTACGAGGCGATCGCCGGCCATGACTTACCCTGGGACAACCTCCATGTCTTCTGGGGTGATGAACGCTACGTGGCCCCGGATCATCCCGATAGTAACCAACGCATGGCTCGTGAAGCGTGGCTCGATCGCGTTCCCTTCCCCCCCGAGAACCTACATCCGATGCCAAGCCAGGGTCAAGATCCCGAGAGTGATGCCCAGGCCTACGACCAACACTTACAAGCATTTTTTGGCCTAGAATCGGGGCAGTTTCCTCAGTTCGATATTATGCTGTTGGGCATGGGGGATGATGGCCATACCGCATCCCTGTTTCCCCAGACCGAGGCCTTGGAAGTCTGCGATCGCAGCGTCACGGTGGGGAACAAAGATGGAGACCCCCGCATCACCTTGACCGTTCCCGTTCTTAACCTCTCGCGGACCATCATCTTTGCCGTTGCTGGCGAGAACAAACAAGCCGCTCTGGCCCAGGTGTTTGCCCCAGAGGGGGATGAAGCCACCTATCCTTCCCGTCTCATTCAACCGGTGGATGGGGAGATTTACTGGCTACTCGATGCCGCCGCCGGGGCCGAAGTGACCCCCAGTTCAACTTCAGCCGAGTGAGGTGAACCTCGCGACAGCAGATCCTCCTGGCCATTCAACCCGAGCGGCAAACGTACTATGTTGAACATATTGGCAGTTGCTCTAAACCCATTGACCTA
Source organism: Phormidium sp. SL48-SHIP (assembly GCA_004299065.1). Classification (GTDB taxonomy): domain Bacteria; phylum Cyanobacteriota; class Cyanobacteriia; order Cyanobacteriales; family Geitlerinemataceae; genus Sodalinema. The sequence goes on from SIHH01000286.1 coordinate 1,700, forward strand.
AACTTGAATTGGGCAAAACGACGATCTCGTCCTATCCAGTCTACGTCTTGAGTCCTGGTTTGTTCTCCGGGTTGCCTCTCTACCTCACCGTTTTTCTGTCGCGTGATTACTCTAACTCTCCTCCACCCCCACCAATCCATCCCGCTGAAACGCTGGACGTTTGAGGATGACACAGTTATTCGCATCGGTCGCGCCCCGGATAACCATGTTGTCCTCTATAGTGCCGTCGTCTCTCGCTATCACCTGGAACTCCACTGCAATGAACAACGTCAATGGTATCTCGTGAATTTGGGGACGAACGGAACCTATCTCGAAGATGCTCCCATTGAGGAAATTCCCGCCTGCGATGGGTCCATCGTTCGCCTGGCCCGGACGGGTCCCCAGATTCAGCTCCATGTCAGTCATCCGCCACCCGTATCTCCAGCACAACAGTTGCTCAAACACTTACAGGAACGGGGAACCCCCGATGAAGATACCACCAGTGATGACCCCCCGCCCAAAACTCGGGTGGTTCGAGAGTCATCGCCAGAGGTGTCCTCGGATTGAGAGATGGTATGGGTCTAAGGCGATCGCATAACAGCAACGAGTTAAACCCAGACCCAAAACGGGTTTAAACGTTGTTCCGGTGTTCCCT
>SIHH01000286.1:2433-4822 GCA_004299065.1 Phormidium sp. SL48-SHIP
TTCCCCATTCCCTGCGATCTAATCGGCTTGATTGGCCTGAAAATTTATGACTGTGTTATCCCGCTTAGTCTCTCGCTTTACGGTGACAATTCTGCTGACGACCGGGGCGCTCTTGTCCCCAGCAGGGCTGTCATTCTCGAATTTTGTTATTTTCGGCGATCGGCCCCTCTTAGCTCAAGCTGAGCCAGACCCAGAGTTCGCTGAGGCGATTCTGGGACAATGGTTCTCCCCCTCGGCTCTTGGCGGTGAACCTCTGACCTTTATTTTCACGGAGGCGGGGATTCTCCACTTCATCATTACCCTGCCCCGAGGACGGACCGTATCCCAAGAATTTCGCTATGAGGTCGGTTCCGGCTCGCCTAATGCTATTGATTTGATCCTCCCGGATGGGGAGACGGTGGCCACGATCGCCCAAATCACGGAATCCGGGGAGTTACTGTTTCAAATTGAGGGAACCGAACCCGGTTTACCCCGCCCGACTGAGTTTGCTGAGACGGTGGCCCGCTTTGAGCGAGTGTCTACCTCAACCGATCTCCCGGCTCGTCTCGTCGAAGCCAATGCGTTAGATGTTCTCATGGATATTAGCCGCGCCCAACGCACCCATTATCTGGAGTTCCGGGAGTTCGCCGATTCCATTGAACCGCTTAATTCTGACCCCGTTCCCCTCGAAACAGACGACTATCGGATTGAGCTTGAGGTGAGCCAGACGACTCCCCAAAGCGTTCGCATTACGGCCACCCCCAAGCGAGAGGAGTTACGCAGCTTCACCAGTGGCGTGTTTATGGTTCCCAATGAACGGGGGTTAGAGGTGTCCCTGGTGGGCATTTGTCGCAGCGATGAACCGGATATGACCCCTCCAGCCATGCCGATTCCCCCAGACACCGCTGAGGGAACGGTGACTTGCGCTCCCGGCTCCCATTTGATGGAACGTTAGTTGAGCGGTTATTGCTTGACAAGTGCCTGATTTTGTGGTAATGACTTTTGTGGTAAAGGCTCTTGTGGTGAAAGCATCTCTAGCCGTTGACCGCGAATCGCGTAATCCAACAGTTGAATGGGGTGATAGAGGGGAATATCTCGCCCCTGGAGTTGCAGATGTTTCTGAATTTGCAGGGAACAGCCGGGGTTGGCTGAGGCGATGAGATCAGCACCGGTGTTGCTGAGGTTCTCGACTTTGAGTTGACCGAGTTCATCGGCGACCTCGGGCTGTAGCATATTGTAGACTCCGGCACTGCCGCAACACAGGGCCGCGTCAACGGATTCCCGTAGGGAGACTTGGGGGATTTGACGCAAGAGTTGCCGGGGTTGACTGCTGATTTTTTGGCCGTGGATGAGATGACAGGCATCTTGGTAGGCGATCGCCAACTCCCCATCGGCTAAGGGATGCAGTGGTGTCGTTAAGCCGACATCAATTAGAAACTCATTCACATCCCGAACACGACTGGCGAAGTCTTGAGCTTTCTGGCGATACTCGGGGTCATCTTGCAAAATATGACCATACTCCTTGAGGGTATGGCCACAGCCGGCGGCGTTAATGACAATGTAATCAACGTTGCTGCCTTCAAAGCTATCAATCATCTGACGGGCGATCGCCTGGGCCTGAGATTCCTGTCCCTGGTGAGCCGGTAGAGCGGCACAGCAGCCCTGGGTTTTGGGAATAACGACCTCGCAGCCATTTGCTGTGAGAACCCGAGCGGTGGCGGCATTGACGGGGTGGAAAAATAACCGTTGCACGCAGCCGAGGATCATCCCCACTCGATAGCGTGTCTCTCCTTGAGCCCGAATGACATCGGGGAAGTCCCCTTGAAAGAAGTCCGGGGTGATGTTGGGGAGAATTGCCTCCATCGCCGCCAGACGGGGAAACACCTGTTTGAGTAATCCGGTGGAACGAACCCATCGCCGTAACCCCGATTTTTGATAGGCCAGCAGGGGATAGAGGAGGGGCCGCAGTCGATTGGGATAGGGGAAGAGGTTAAAGATCAGACGACGTAGCAGGCGATCGCCCAAGGAACGGGGGACATTCCGCTCGACTTGGGGACGAGTAGCCGCAATCAGTTTGTCATACTCAACTCCCGAAGGACAGGTGGTGACACAGGCTAGACAGCCTAAACAGGAGTCAAAATGTTGGCTGGTGGCTGGTTTCAGTTCGGTTTCCCCCTTATTGATGGCATCCATCATATAGATGCGTCCTCGGGGGGAGTCCATCTCTTTGCCAATGACTCGATAACTCGGACAAGTCGATAGACAAAAGCCACAGTGGACACAAGTATCAATTAAATCTTGTTGGGGCGGATGTTTGGCGTCAAATCCGGTTTCGGCTGGGGTTAATTCGCCGAGATGGGGGTTTTGGTTGAGGAAGTTACTGTCTTTGGCGGGGATGGAGGTCATGGGG
>SIHH01000287.1 GCA_004299065.1 Phormidium sp. SL48-SHIP
GCGATCTTGGGAAGCCCGCGCTGTACCCGTAGGGTCAGCGTCGGGAGGATGTCACGGAAGCCTGCAACCCCGTTAACATCTGGCGTAGCCCCCGACGCCAGTGGGGTGCAGGCTTATTCAGTATGGCTTCTAACTTTTTCCCGCAGAGGACGGAATAGGCGGGACGTTGAGCGGGGGTGGGATACTCGGCGGTGGTGATGGGAACAACTCGTTTCACCTGTAGGGGAAACCCTAAGGCGGCGGCTTCTTCAAAGATGGCCACGGCGAAGTCATACCAACTGGCGACGCCACTGTTGGTAAAGTGATAGGTTCCTTCGAGATCTGGGTGTTGGCGGGCAATTTGGGCGATCGCCTCGGCAATATCCCCAGTCCAGGAGGGAGTCCCCACCTGATCGGCCACAACCCGCAGTTCAGGACGCTCTTGACCGAGTCTTAACATGGTTTTGACGAAATTTCCGGTTCCACCAACGCCATAGACCCAGGCGGTGCGTAGAATGATATGGGGGAACCCGGTTTGCAGAATCGCCATTTCTCCGGCAAATTTCGTTTTCCCATATTGGCCAATGGGGTTGGTGGTGTCGGTTTCGAGGTAGGGACGGCTTTGAGTGCCATCAAAGACATAATCCGTGGAAATATGGAGGAGTGTCGCCCCTAAGTTGGCAGCGGTTTTGGCCAGGGTTCCAGGGGCGATCGCATTCACGGTATGGGCCAACTCGGCCTCAGTTTCAGCCTTATCGACAGCGGTATAGGCGGCACAGTTGACAATTAAATCCGGTTGGATGGCCTCAACCACGGCGGGAATTTGGTCCGGTTGTGACAAGTCTAGGCGATCGCGGCCCACTGCAATCACCTCTCCTACGGGGGCCAGGGTTCCTTGCAATTCTGACCCCAATTGTCCGTTAACTCCAGTTAACAAAATACGCATTACTCAAACACCTCCGCGTCTTTCAACAACACCCCGGCTTCGTCTTTAGCCGACAGTCGGGGTTTGATGTCTCCTAACTGCCAATCAATCCCCAAATCCGGGTCATTCCAAAGAATACTACGTTCGTAGTCTTTAGCATAGTAATCGGTGGTTTTATAGAGAACTTCCGCCACCTCAGATAAAACCGCAAACCCATGGGCGAACCCAGCCGGAATCCAGAGTTGTCGTTTATTTTCTGCACTCAACCGGTACCCCACCCATTGACCAAATGTTGCTGAACTCTTGCGAACATCCACCGCCACGTCAAAGATTTCGCCGACAGTCGCTCGTAATAATTTACCTTGAGTCTGTTGGATTTGGTAATGTAAACCGCGCAACACGCCTTGACTGGATCGGGAGTGATTATCCTGCACAAATTGGGGACTAACTCCGGTTTTTTCTTCAAAACGTTTTTGATTGAAACTCTCAAAAAAGAAGCCTCGATGGTCGCCAAAAACTTGAGGTTCAATCAATAATACATCTGGAATTTTGGTCTGAATAACGTTCATGGCTTACGTTTTTTGAGCCTCTTTGATAACAGTTTTCTGGGTAAAACAACGGTCAATGAAAAGCAAGAAATATGCGTATTCAAGAGTCTTCAAGGGGCGAAAAATCTTACTCCCAGTGAGGGATTAGGGGTGGATTTTCCTACAATTGGCTATTCAAAACAACAAATAAAAACATATATTTTGAATAGCCAATGCAACCCATTAAATCATTTTTCTTGAAGACTTTTGCATCTTCTGGGTTCAGAGAGATCAGGCAAAATTGATAGCGGATTATGTCCGTTGCTGTAGGGGCAAAAAATTTTTTGCCCCTACCATTTTTTTTGTTTCTACCATTTTTTTGTCTCTACAATGCGCCTTTTGTGTGTTACTCCATTTTTCTATTACAGTGTACCACAGCAAAAACACTTAGTTTCATGATTTTTGTTTCATGATTTTTTTCGATAAGCAACTACCCCCAAATTAGAGATTGAACCGAGAAACCTAGGATAAATCCATTGCAACGCATAGTCAGCCTCTTGTTCTAGGATCGCATTCCAAACCAATCGCGCCAAATCCTGTTTAGACAACAAGCGTAAATTTTTCTCCTGCGCCCAAAACGTCAACCCTAACCGCTGCAAAATACGGCGATGTTGGCGGCGAGGTAACCAATGGAACAGGGGCAACTTCGTATGAAAATCTAACCAATGATAGCGGTTGGGCGTGGTCAAAAACAACCCTGAACCGAGGTTTAACAACTCTCGCAGGTAGTGAAGTTGATTGGCTTGGCATCCAACGTGTTCAATTACCGCCGAGGAAACGACCATATCAATGTTTGGCAGATGTTCAGTTTTGACGGGGAACGAGACCACGATTAAGCCAGGAAAATGCTTTTCCAAATGAGCGATAGGTTCAGGAGAGGTCGCGTAAACCGTTGCTCCATCGGCTAATAACCAACGAATAAAACAGTTACTATCGATATGGTCAATATCGGGAGTTGTACCATGATCTAGGATGATTTTACCCGAAACTCCTCCGACGATCCGGACAAACTCATCATAGAGTTGGCGGCGAATGGTCAGGGACGCCTTCATTCGCCATTTGTCCAGCCAAGAAATCCTCTGGCCAAAATAGTTATAATCCTGTGAATTGCTCATAGTTTGATTAACGCAAGCATCAGTTAAATAACCGAACATTGATGGGGGTTTTAGGTTGAGTCAATCTGAATTAACGATTAACTGTTAACCGTAATAGCGATCGCCGACCACCAAACAGGTTACCGTTAAGGAAAAGAGAAGATAGCCAACCAGTAGCCAGGGGGTCAACTTGGGGAGACGACGCCAGCGACGCTGATAGAGGAGTAACCCCAACAACGGCGCAATCGGGATAAAATAGCGTCCCTGTAACCCGCCAATAATGGGATTGCCGACGAAATTCCAGAGATAGGCCAGAGTACACAGAACTAGAATACTGGATAAGGCGGCGATCGCAAGCCAACCCCGGTGTCGCCAATCCAACCTCCCCTCCGCCGTGATGGGAATTAGGGCCAACCAAGCCAACACCCCCCAGTAAGACGCAATCAAAAATCCCGGAAGCGGAGTATCCAACCATCCCAAAACCCCAATAAACTGACGGGCCAACTCTCCCCCCTGTTGCTGAACCGTTCGTCCAAGCGTCGCCACAAACCCGAGAGGATGGCCCAGAATAAAGGCCAGTTGGGCCGGCGGAGACAACTGGGGATGGAGGGGAATATAAATTTGGGACACCACCGCCGACCAAAGTCCCACCGCCAACAGCGAGGCCAAAATAACCCCGCCAATCGTCAGGATATAGCGTCGCCAAGACCCAAAACGACGACGAGGAATCTCGAATAACAAGAGAGTGAGGGGAAAATAGGCCAGTTTTGCCAACGAGAGGGCGATCGCCAACCCCGCTAACGCTAAACTATCTCTTAGAGTCAGCGGGTCTGATGTCCTCTCAGGTTGTCCCTGACGCAACACCAACGCCACAAACAGAAACGCCATTCCATTGGTCAAAACATCCACCGACAACGACGCGGCTTGAAACAGAGACATCGGCGTTAACGCCAACCCCACCAATAACCAAGGATTCAGCGGTGTCAGACGAATCGACCCCACCAGCAACAGCAGCCAAACCGCCAAATTCGTCAATCGTCCCAGATACATCAATAGCAATGGCGACAGATGCAACACCCGTCCCACTGCAATTCCTATCGCCTGGGGAAAATAGGGAATCGGGGAATGTAACGCAGTGGTTTTGAAATTGAGAAAGAGGCGATTCTCAGGAGAGAGGGGAAGCGGAAGCAGATTAACGATATCTTGCGGTTGTTGGCGTTGATTGGAGTCGAAGCGTAAATCCTCTTGGGAGACTTGGCGAACGGTGGTCAGAACACTTTGGGGAAGTTCCCCGCCAAGACAGAGTTCATCCTCGAAATAGCGGCTATAGCCATAGCAGTCTCCCTGCTGTTGGCTGGCCACCCAATGGCCCTCAGCAATTTGCCAGGCCCGGTAAAAGTGCAAATATTCATCGGGGGATTGGAAGGGAGGGGTGAGAAGGGTCAATATCACCCCGAAGGGGATGGCCAGTCTCAGAAACACCACAGCGGGACGCAGCATAGCTATCGTGGGAATGAATCAGTCCAAAATTAGAAGTCAAGAATTAGAAGTCAAAAATTAGGGAGTCGGTTTTAGCCGAGTCACGAAATGCAGATTCCCGTCGAAGAGATAGCTAAAGGGAGGGGGATAGAGATTTAGTTGGGTTCGTTTGACGTCGGGATACCAGCCTAACTCGTCAAACAAACGAGTCCATTGGCGAGAGGAGAGGTAGTTATAGGGAAGGGAAACGCCATAACTACGATTTCCCACCCAGTCCATCAATCGTAACCGGACTTCGTCGAAGGGATTGTTACAGGTGTGGTCTTTGATGAGGATGGCCTGTTTGGCGACGCGACAACATTCACTCAGAAGTTGCTGGGGGTGGTTGGTGTGGTGAAGGACATCGACGAGTAACACCACATCGACGTGGTTATCGGGATAGGGAAGGGTTTGTCCGTCAAAGGCTTCGACGGGAATCACGGTTTGGCGACGGACGAGGACATCAACGCCTTTGAGTTGGCTGTAAGGCCGTAGCTGTTGGATGGCCCGGGCAATTTCGCCACTACCGCAGCCGACGTCAAGTCCTTTCAGGGGTTGGGTTTTGGGGATGAGGTTGGCCAGATGACGGGCCAAGACTTCAACCCGGCGATTCATGATGAGAGATTGGTGGAGGGTTTGCATGGAAGAAGGGAACGGGGAATAGGGGGTTCACTTAGGGGCC
>SIHH01000288.1 GCA_004299065.1 Phormidium sp. SL48-SHIP
AAAGTTGCGATCGCCGGTGAAGGCGATCGCAACTAAAGTCATGAACCCCTAAACCATTCAAGCCAGAGATTAGTATTTGGCGTGACCTAACATCCAGGGGCGATCGCAGCGAGACGGTTGATAACGAGGGGTTTTGGGTTCCCGTTCCCGCTTCACCAATCGAGGTTCAGAATCCCCCGTCAAACGACCCAAACTCCCCGTATTTAAACTCACCATTGGCGCCGCAAAAATTCGCTGCGACGGACCCTCACAACTCGGACAAGGGGGCGCTTGATCTCGGTTAGCAATACTGCGCCAAGCGTCAAACTCCCCACATTGAGAACATCGATACTCATACAGAGGCATAGACTTACACCTGTGAACTAGGTTGGCAAAATATCTTGATCAAAAATGGCTGTCGGCAAGGCCAGCGTACAACAGGCATTGGGAATATCCACAATGCCACTAATGCGACCTTCAACGGGGGCGCAACTCAATAATAAATAGGCCTGTTCCCCCGTAAAGCCAAATTTCTTGAGGTATTCAATGGCATTTAAGCACGCCCGACGATAAGACACATGGGCATCGAGATAATACTGTTCCCCCGAAAACTCATCGACAGAAATTCCCTCAAAAATCAGATATTCAGAATAGTGAGGTTCCACTGGACCCGGCTTAAAAATCGGGTTGACCATGCTGTATTTCTCGACTCCCCCTTTGATGATATCCACATGGAGGTCAATATAGCCCGACATTTCGATCGCACCACAGAAGGAAATCTCACCATCCCCCTGAGAGAAATGAATATCTCCCATCGAAAGTTTCGCCCCTTCTACATAGACAGGGAAGTAAATCCGCGACCCCCGCGATAGGTTTTTAATATCACAATTTCCGCCATGTTCCCGAGGAGGAACTGTGCGGGCCGCTTCAGCGGCGACTCGGTCAAACTCTGAAGCGGGAAGGGTTCCTAAAATGGCTTGATCTGGATTGGGAAGGGCCGCTAAGGGCGGAATCTCAGGCTTCCAGGTGGGACCGCCTTTATCGACGAGGGCTTTTTCCCGGCGATTCCATTCTGCGAGGAGTTCATGGGAAGGGGCGCAGCCGATTAACCCAGGGTGGGTAATCCCCGCAAAACGAACCCCTGGAATATGGCGAGATTGGGTATAAATTCCTTGCAAATCCCAAATGGCTTTAGCCGCTTCGGGGAAATGGTCTGTTAGGAAACCGCCGCCATTGTTGCGGGCAAAAATACCCGTAAATCCCCATTCATCTCCTTGTAACGCACCAATATCAAGGATATCGACGACTAGAATATCTCCGGGTTCAGCCCCGTTGACATGAATCGGTCCACTGAGGACATGAACGACATCCAAATTAACATCGCGAATGTCGCTGGGGTCATCGTTATTCTGAATTTGCCCGTCGGTCCAGTCTTTACATTCAATGCGAAAGACATCGCCAGGGTTCACGGAAACAATAGCCGGAATGTCAGGATGCCAGCGGTTATGACCGGGCAATTCCTGTTCATTCATCGGTTTGGTTAAATCAACTTTGAAAAGGGTTTCTGGCATGAGAACAAAGCCTGATGGGGGTCAATAATGTGAGTTTTGATGGGATTAAACATTACTCAAGCCATTGGTTAAATTCACTGAGTACATGACAATATCTTACGATGGGGTTTGAGTTCGGAATGGCTGTGAGTGTGGCATTAACTTAAACGCTTTAGTGAGGACTTCTTGTTACATTTGATACCAATTCACCGGAACCCAGCCCCAGATACTCCTTTGATTGAAATTGAGAATGAGAATGAGTTTTATACTTTTCCCTAGATTGACCTGGAAGTGAGGGGATTCGCCAGGGAATTGAGATGAGAATGAGTCTAAGGAACGAGAGTCAAGTTAAGACTTGTTGACCGAAGGAAGGGTTGTTTGTTAGGGGTTGAGGGTGACTCGCCTCAATGTGGGCGTGATGGGTATCACCCCCGACGCTGTCCCCAGTCACACAGAATCGTCTGTAGAATCACGGAGGCGACCCCGGTTGAGTCACGGTAACGGCCGGGTATCAACGCCATAATAAGAGTATCGAGTTCAGCCAAAGACATCATGATTCCCCAAGTTCAACTTCTCCCCGGCGCCATCTCTGCCATTCTCGCTTCCGTCACCGACACCGGAACCCTCACTCTTTCGGATCGCTACGGTCTTCTCGCCGCCACCTTAGATGAAAACCTCGACGAATGCGATCGCCGTTCCGCCAACCGCCTCCTCCGTTCAGTGATTCGCGGACGGGTTCAAATCATCAACGATCTCTGTGCAGCCTAGGAATTGAGACTGTCTTAACGGTTAAACACCCCCTGAACAACCATTACAGAGGCTGCAACTCGACCTTTCATCTTTCTGTAATTTGAAAAAACCCCCCTCCCAGACACGGAGGGGGGTTTTTGGGGGTTGGCGATGGTTGCTGTTTATAGCAACCCGACAAAGTGCAGGGGACCGTAGCCGGTAATCAACTCCGCCATCAAGGCGAGGAATCCTAACATGGCCAGACGACCATTCCAGGTTTCGGCGGAGGCGGTTAAACCCCATTCCCAACGTTCCTGAGGATAGAACTTGGTTTTCTTGGGAGGGTGCATCACGCCATCGAAGCTGATACTGGGGGCTTGGCTGGCTTCTTCGACTAAGTCGGCTAGGTCTTCGATGAACATGGGATGGGTGTTGAGGGCGGGAACTCGATGGAAGTGTTCGATTCCGGCTTCCTGGGCCACTTCCCGATATTCCATATCGATTTCTTGCAGGGTTTCGATATGTTCTGAGACAAAGCTAATGGGAACCACCACTAGGGTGTTGACTCCCTCTTCGGCTAAGGTCTCGATCGCATCCTCGGTATACGGTTGCAGCCATTCGACGGGACCGACGCGACTTTGATAGGCCAGGGTGTAGTTGTTGGGGCGATTGAGGGTGTTCATAATTCCCTCAGTGCATTTCTCAATCTCCTCTTGGTAGGGGTCGCCGGCTTCTTCGACATAGCTGCGGGGAACCCCGTGGGCGCTGAAGAAGATATGGGCCTGGTCCGGGTTGGGGAGGCGATCGAGTTCTCGGGCGATCAGATCAGCCATGGCGCTGAGATAGCCGGGGCGATCGTACCAGGAGGGAATGACGGTATAATCGAGGTTCCGAAGTTGGTCATCCTCGTTCCAGAGTTTTTCTAACAGCCGGAAGCTTGAGCCACTGGTACTGATGGAAAATTGCGGATAGAGGGGCAGAATCACTAACTTTTCGAGTTGGTCTCGCTTTAACTGAGCGATCGCCTCCTCGGTAAAGGGATTCCAGTAACGCATCCCGACATAAACCTGAGTGTCATGTCCCCGCTGTTTTAGCGTCGCTTCCAGGGCGCGGGCCTGTTCTTCCGTAATCCGACGCAGGGGCGAGCCTCCACCAATTTGTTGGTAGTTTTCCTGAGATTTCTGGGTTCTCAGGCTTGAAATCATCCATGCCAGTGGTTTCTGCAACCAGGAGAAGGGCAGGCGGATAATTTCGGGATCGGAGAATAGGTTGTAGAGGAATGGTCGGACATCTTCGAGCTTGTCCGGACCTCCCAAGTTCAGCAGAAGAACGCCAACGCGACCCATAGCAGCCTGTGTTTCCCAATTTTTTAGATTCTTTACCAATATTAACAGTCGCGGCGGCGATCGACAACCACTCTGGTCCAAATCTCACGAGACTCTCAGCCGGTTTTGTGCCTGAAGTAACAAAATGTTGCTTTTTTTGACGATTTTTGACAATGATTAAGAAACCCCTTGTCAAACTTCGACATTTGTGAACCTGGGCGATCGCCCCTCCCGCAAGCTCGGCCAGTGCCAATCCATCTCCCCAAAGATATTCAGAATTTCAACAACTTCTGTTATGGTGATTCTTCGGACTGCGAACGTCAAGCCTGCCCCCAATCTAGTCCAAAACTTGTTCGCTTAGGGGCAGTTCTCACTTATAAAATTTACCGCTATGTCTGCTGACTTAAGTCCCCTTGAATTACCTCTAACTCCACCCCTAAAATGGGCGGGTGGGAAACGCTGGCTGGTGGATAGCTTAAAACCCTATTGGGTGCAACAGTCCGCACGGCGGTTGGTTGAGCCGTTTTGTGGTGGGTTGGCGATCGCCCTGGGACTGGCTCCAAAACACGCCTTGCTCAACGACATTAACCCCCACTTAATTAACTTTTATTCTTGGATTTGCCAGGGTTTAGATGTTACTATAAAAACCAAAAATGAATCTAATTTGTACTATGAATATCGGGATTATTTTAATCGTTTAATTACTCAAAAAAAGGACAAAACAGCCGAAGCCGCACAACTCTTTTACTACCTCAACCGGACTGGCTTTAATGGCTTATGTCGGTTCAACCGCAAAGGCTTATTTAATGTTCCATTTGGACGATATAAAAAAATAAATTATAAAACAGACTTTCGGGAGTATCAGCCCCTATTCCGCCATTGGCAGTTTGAAAACTCAGATTTTGAGGACTTAGCCATCCAAGAGGGAGATTTTATCTATGCCGACCCCCCCTATGACGTGGACTTTCGGCAATATTCCAGTGGCGGCTTCGGCTGGGAGGACCAAGAACGCTTAGCCCACTGGCTGGCCCAGCAATCGGTCCCGGTCATTGCCTCAAACCAAGCGACGGAGCGGATTTTAGCCCTGTATGAGCATCATGGCTTTAAGGTGACCACTCGCCCGGCACCGCGTCGCATTAGCTGCACTGGCGATCGCACCCCCGCCCAAGAGATGTTAGCCTTCAAA